>NZ_JAFZKX010000039.1 GCF_017551775.1 Fibrobacter sp.
GAGGGTCATACCCGTTCCCATTCCGAACACGGAAGTCAAGCCTCCCTTCGCCGATGGTACCTGGCCCCCGGGCCCGGGAGAGTAGGGCGCCGCTGGATTCACGGGCCCCTTGAGCTAACGCTCGAGGGGCCCTTCTTTTTTATACCGCTCGCGCCGCGTCCCGGCATGAATGCTCCGGCAGGCGCTCGCTATCGCCTCCACGACTCGTCAGTACGAGTCGCTTGTCGCTCACAGCCCCTTGAAGTAAAACTCGTGGGGGCTTTTTTTATACCCTGAATGTCACCCTGACGATGCTGAGCGTCTTCAGCATGACATTGGTCAGGGTCAGCAATTCATACCCTCTCTGGATGGAATGCAGAGATAGCCGATGAATGCTATTGCGCTAGTCGTTTGCGTGCTTTATTTTTTAAGCAATGACTAGCTTAAAACATTTTCTTTTGTTCGTACTTCTTTTTTCTGCGTTGTCCTTTGCCGTTCCAGTTTCTTATGGAACTGCGTATACCGACACTGTATTTGTGACACGTGTTTCCAGTGAAAAGTCATATATAGCAGTCAGGCATGGTTGCCGCACCGACTGGATAAAGCAGGATTCCGTGCTCGACAAGGATCTTCCGCAGGATTCCCTCCTCTCGATTCTTTATGGAAGTGCTCCTAGCTCGGACAGTGTTGCCATTTATGAGGGGTGGGCGAACAGTTGTGCAGAATACTCGTCGAAGCAGTCCATTGATGGGTGGAAGGTTATTGGGGCAGGTGTGGCTCTTGCTACACTTGGAACGGTCTTGACTTTCTTTGTTGACTATGACCACCTAGGAACGGCTATAGCGGGGCGTACGATAGGGATTGGCTTTTTGATTGTAAGTCCATTTGAATTTTGGTTGGGCTCGTCCGCGATTTCAAATGCATCTAGGCAAAAAGAACTTGGCAAACGTTACAAAGAAAAGGCGGAGCGGTACAAGGAACGGTACAAACTCAGCATTGCGCCGGCGATAAACCTGCAGGAACCTGGCGGCGGGCTTTTTATGCAGCTCGGGTTTTAACTGAAAACCGCATTTATCACTTGCGACGCCCGCTTTCCTTAAAATGTAAAAATCTGTTTACTAAATGGCAAAATCTGCATTTATTCGAAATGCAGGCTTTTTCTGTACACGAACATGCTTGACATTATAATGTTATTTCTGTAAGTTTGAAGTGACATTTTTATAACAACGTCAAAAAGGACGGCTTCCATGAAAAAGAGTTTTCATGTGTTTTTCGTGTTTGTGCTTATCGCCATGTTCACTGCGATAGCAAACGCCGGTCAGGTAACGCTGCAAGCGAGCGATGATGGCCAGTACATCAATATGCCGACCTCCGGGACGGATACACTCGTTATCCCCTCGGGCGTGACGTCTTTCACCGTGTATGATGATGGTGGGGAGAATGGAAACTATAGTAATAATGTAGACGGGCTTCTGGTTTTGATTGCGCCAGAAGGGTTATCTTTTGCTGTTTCTGGAACGTTGAATACAGAATCGTGCTGTGATGCCTTAGCCATTTATAAAGGCGATATTAATAATGATGAACGTCTTTTGAATGGAAGAGGAGAAGGTTTTGAAATTGAAACACAGATCATCGCTGATGCTACTATTGCGTTGCTATTCATGTCGGATGGAAGTGTAACGCATTCAGGGCTTGAATTGAATGTTTCTGTGGGCGATGTTTCGGCTTCACACACGGTAACATTGAATACCGCTACGGGAGGGACTGTTACTAGCAACAAAACGGAAGCTGCTTTTGGCGAAGAAATAACCTTGACGCTGACCCCGAGCGGGAACAATGTGATAAAGGGGGTTTCCGTTGTTGATGAAAACGGGAACGTTGTGAAAACTTCGAAAATCAATTGGTATTCTGGTACTAATACGGCGAAGTTCATCATGCCTGGCAGCAATGTTACTGTAACGCCAGAGTTTGTGGGGAGCATTTCTGCGGCTGATGGGGACTTTATCAATATGCCGGCATCGGGAACAACGTCTATCACAATTCCTGCGGGCGTGACATCGTTCAAGGTGTATGACAATGGCGGTAAGGACGGAAACCATGACTATAATGCTGATGGATATCTTGAGCTTTTCGCTCCGACGGGGTATTCTTTGGCTTTGTCGGGTACTGTGAATTCTAGCGAAGGATGCGGTTATGTTACAGTTTATGATGGCATTAGTGCGAATTACCAGATTTTAGATGAAAAAACGGGTTTGAAAACGGACGTTGGGCCTGCTGTCAGCACGGAAAATGTGATGACAATTAGATTCAGTTCAGATAATTGCCCTGTAGAAGCGGGCCTTGACTTGACAGTGACTCTTGTGGATAAGACTGTTCCTCATGAGATTACGCTGAATAGTGTTGAAGGGGGAACCGTCAGCAGCGACAAGTCGTCGGCAGCTATGGGGGAAACGGTAACATTGACTCTGGCTCCGAGTGAAAACAAACTGTTAAGTAATGTTTCGGTTATCGGTGCTGATGGAACACCGGTAGAAGTGACAGGAGGAAACTGGTATTCTGGAAATACGGCGACATTTGTGATGCCTTTCCAAGAGGTTCAGGTGACAGCCGTATTCGTAGACGCAGTTACGGCTGAAGGAGGCTCCTTTATTAATATGCCTGTTTCAGGAGAGGAGCATATTACAATTCCTGCGGGCGTGACGTCGTTCAAGGTGTATGATGATGGCGGCAAGAACGGGAAATATAGCGACAATGCAAATGGGACTCTTTCTCTTGTTGCGCCGGAAGGAATGCAGCTGATGATTTCGGGAACGATGAAGACCGAAGGGTGCGATGAAATTACAATCCTAGATGGCGAATATGGTTATGAAACGCTTTTTGGAACAACTGGTGGAGAACAGGATATAGATCCGGTGGTCAGCACGTTGGGCGGCTTGATGATTCGGTTCGAATCGGATGGAAGTGTTGTTTATTCAGGTCTTGATTTGACCGTAACTGTTGTTGACATGAATACGGAGTACGCAGTGACAGTGAATAGCGCTCCTGGAGGGACTGTAACCAGCAATGTTTCTTCAGCCAAAGTGGGCGATGAAATTGCCTTGTCGATTACACCGAATAAAGGATTCCTGTTGAGTGGACTGGAAGTCAAGGGAACGGAAGATCAACAGCTTATTAAGGTTAATGGTGGGGAATGGTACTCTGACAATGATATGGCCTACTTTAAAATGCCGCGCGAGAATGTGACTGTGACTCCCGTGTTCACGAATGACCTTACGGCAGAGGGCGGATTAAAAGTAGATATGCTTTCTAATGCTTATAAACAATATGTTTATGTGCCCGAAGGAGTGCGCTCGTTTAGGGTCAAGTACGAAGAATATGCCGATTATTCCTCTACTTATTTGACCCTGTATGCTCCGGAAGGGTATGTCTTCCGGGTTGAGGATCTAGAGGACGACGTGTCAGCGGAGTATTTCCAGATTCTTGATTATAGTGATTATGGAGATAATTGTATTTGGGGATACTGGTGCGGTAATGTATCGTCGTCGGTTTCTAGTTATAGCGACAATCTAACGATGCGTGTTGAAGCACAGGAGGAAGAATTTACCCTAGACATGAAGGTGACTCTTGTCGATGCGACAAAGGCGCATGCTATTAATATTGCTACAGGCATACAGGGTGGAAGTGTCCAAAGTGAAGTTAGCTCCGCTATGCTGGGAGAGTATGTGAATTTGACGGCGACACCTGATGAGGGCTTTTTGCTCGCTTCCATTGATGTCGTTGATTCTGTCGGGAATGTGGTGAAAGTTGACAATGGCCTATGGTATTCTGAAGGTGCGGCTTATTTCAAGATGCCGGCCTATCATGTTACAGTCACGCCTACATTTACGGATGACCTAAGTAACCTTTCTATCAATATGCCTACTGATGGAAACACAATTATGGCGAATATTCCTGCCAACGTAACCTCGTTCAAGGTTTACGATGATGGCGGTCCGGATTTTGAATATACCAAGTCTTCCGGATCCAACTATATAGTGATGAATGCTCCTGAGGGATTTATTTTCCGGATAACGGGTTCTGTGTCCACGGGGTCGGAGAATGATTATCTGCGTATTATTGACGGGGATCGTTCCGGAGACATTCTGTTGAATGGTTTGAGCGGATACGGGAAAGATGTTGGAACTTATTATAGTTCGGGCCGTCTGATGACATTGATGTTCTATACAGGTAGTAGCGGAAGCCCGTTTGATGGCTTGGATTTGACTGTAGAACTTGTCGATGCTTCTACGGAACATACAATAACACTTGCCCAGAACAGTTCAAAGGGAACATTGACTTCGGATAAGACAAGTGCAGCGACAGGCGAAACGGTTACATTGAATGCTGTCCCAAAAGAGGGATATTTGCTAAAGGAAATTCGCGTTACGGATGCGAATGGAAATTCTAAGAAGGTAACTGGCGGTACATGGGCGACATCGAATACCGCGACATTCATGATGCCTTATTCGAATGTTAACGCGGAGGCCGTCTTTACGGATAATTGGACTTCATCTGTGCTGTATGTCAATATGCCTGCATCGGGGAATATGACTGTAGATATTCCTGAAGGCGTATCCTCGTTCTTGGTATATGATGATGGTGGAATAAATGCGAGCAGTGCTTTGAACGCGAATGGACATCTCGTATTGAGGGCGCCCATTGGGTATACTTTGCAGGCTTTGGGCTCAATAACCGGTCGTTATATGGGAATAGCGAGTTTGTCTATTCATGATGGGGATTCTTCCGCCTCTGTAATTACAACGGTCTCGTCTGAATTTATGGGCGGGACGAAGAATGTCGCAACTGTGACGAGTTCTGGGAACGTGATGACGCTAGATTTTTCTTGCCGGACTATGATGATGGGAAATGGAAATCCGGCAGATATGCGGTTGGTCGTGACGCTTGTTGCGGCTGAGGCACACGAAGTTGCTTTGGGTGAGTATACAGGCGGAATGGCTTCTATTGACAAGGCGACGGCCTATCCTGGTGAAACGGTGACGTTGACGACTCATTCAGAAACGGGCTATTTGCTTGCCGGAGTCAATGTTGAAGATGCTGAACACAACACAATAAAAGTGTCGGAAACCACATGGGATGCCGACAATACAGCGACATTTACTATGCCGAATGCAAGTGTTACGGTTACACCGAACTTTACGAACGATTTGACTGCGGCGGGTGGGCTTTATCTGAGACTGCCTTCTGGAGGAGCGTCGAAGACGTTTACTGTTCCTGAAGGGGTGACTTCGTTCAAGCTTTATGCAGCTGATATTGATGAGGGCCTCTGCAGTGGTAAAGAATCGAGTACCAACTCAATTGAACTTTCTTCCTCAAATGGGAGTAATTTCCTGGTTGAAGGAACGATAGCAGAGGATTCTTGGCTGCAAATAGGTGAAAAGATATCGGATGGTGAATTTGCTCCCATGCCGGTTCGGCAATATAGCGGCTATACATCTACAGATATAGGTCAATATCAGAGTACGAGTGGTACAGTGACGATTTCTTATGATCGCTGTCAAGATCTGGATTTGACAGTAACAGTCGGTGGTGTTGCTACATCGTATACAGTGGCGATTGCTAGTGCTACCGGTGGTACGGTGTCAAGCAATAAGGAAACAGCGTTTGCGGGCGAACGGGTGGGATTGTCGATAACTCCAGATAATAATCATGTGATAGAAAGGCTCCTTGCCGACAATCCTAGTATTATCTCCTCAATTAAGACTGCTTGGTATCGTTCTAATGATGTCTATTTCACGATGCCGGCTGCAGATGTGACGATTACCCCGGTATTTAGCGATGCGCTTACCGCAGAAGATGGGCTGTTTATCGATATGCCGAGTGGATGGAATGAAGTTGATGCGACTATTCCGAAAAATGTTAAGTCGTTTAAGATATATGATGATGGCGGCGTAGATGGTAATTATTCTACGTATACTGGGAGTTCGATTGTTTTGTTCCCTCCAGAAGGGTTTGCCATAAGGCTGTCGGGAACGATGACAACATCGCAGAGTGGCTCCCTCCAGATTTATGCCGCTGATAATATGTATGGTGAAACTTCTGAATATAATGTCATGAGTGCTGGAGAAGGGTTGACAACGGATATTGGAACTATCACAGGTAGATATCTGCAGTTGAGATTTACTCCGTGCGATGACAAGTTGTGCGTAGGGTCTTATTCCGGGCTTGACATAACAGCGACGCTGGTGAAGTCTACTCACTATGCGGCTGTCAACGTCAATGAAGATGAAAATGGTCACATGGTGGCGACAATTGACGGCAACTATGATGATTATGACGAAATTGAAATCCCGGTTGAGATTCCGGTCGATACAGTCGTGCTGAACCGTACGTTCAGCAATCAGACCGGCTACTCCACGATTGTGCTGCCCTTCAATATCTCTCGCGATAAGATTGAGGGCTTGGCGGATGTCGCTGAGTTTGGAGGTATTGGAATCAATCCGGAAACAGGCAAGAAAGAGGTTGTAATGTACCGCGTGAATGGTGAACTACAGGCGAATACGCCCTATGTAATCCAGATGTCTGGCTCCTCACTTGTATTCCATGGCGCTGTAACGCTGCAGCCGACTGTGGAACCCGTTACCAAGATTGGAGAATGGGAATTCCGGGGAACCTTGGGTAAGATGGAGTGGTACGATGGTCATGAGGATCTTGGCAAGGTCTACGGCTTTGCTGCGGGAAGCGGTGACGATGGCCTCGTAGGCAAGTTCGTGAAGGCTGCTCCGGGTGCGTGGATTACAGCCTTGCGTGCTTATATCATCAGGAATCCTGCGTCGTACGCAAGGGGCTTGGGTTCGGCTGCAAAGCCTGCTGCCGTAGATGCATCTATTCCTGACCAAATGGAAGTAGTAATTGTCGACCGTCCGTCGGATGATGGTGAAGAACATACGACAGTCATCGGGCGCATAAATACCCGTACGGGCGAATTCACGATGGAACGTAATTACGACCTCAAGGGCCGTAAACTGAACGGGAAGCCGACTGTACGCGGCATGTACTACGGTAAAAAGAAGATTGTAAAGTAAGGGAGGATTGAAAATGGAAATCGAAGTGAAACAGAAAAAAGAATATGTAGTTCCAGAAATGGAAGAGATTCGTCTTAATTTGGGCGCGTGCCTGTTGCAGGATAGCGATCCGAGCGACCCTGAAGAATGGGGTGGCGAGTTTGGCTAGCAGGCTCTGGCTTGCAGAAGAAAAGCGCTCCGTGAAAACGGAGCGCTTCTTGTATAAGAAATCTTTGGATTACTGTGAGCAAAAAGCGCCTCGTCTTAACGAGGCGTGTTTGCGAGAGTGAGTGAGAAACCGGAGGTTTCAATACCAGAGACGACGAACGAACGGTCTAAATCGGATATTTATCCTTCGCGGCTTCGAGTTCGGCGCTCGTTTTTTCCCATGCATCGTAAAGTTCGTCAACGAGTTTCTTGTTGTCGTCCATTTCTTTTGCGATGGCGGTGATGGCGTTGCCGTCGCCACTTTCCGATGCGGTTACGAGTTTGGCTTCGAGCTCGCCGCCGAGGGCCTCCGCTTTCGCGATGTCTTCTTCGATCTTTGCGAGCTTCTTTTCGAGAGGCTTGATGACCTTGGAGCGTTCGGCGATGTAGTCGGCACGGGCCTTGCGGTCCATGGAGGCGCGAGGCGAGGCGTTTGTTGCGGCGGCGTTCGCGGATTTGGAGGCGTCGCCTTCCACGTCGATGTTCGAAACCTTGATGTTCGCGGAATTTGCGCCGCCGGGTTTCTTTTCGGATGCCCAACCCACCTTCTCGAGGAAGTCCGCATACGTGCCTTCGAAAATGCGGCAGCTTCCGCCGTCAAATACCACGAGCCTCGTCGCGAACGCATGGAGCAGTTCTTCATCGTGGGTCACCACGAGGGCGGTACCTTCGTAGTCTTCGAGCGCGTCGATAAGGCTCTCGATGCTTTCCATGTCCAGGTGGTTCGTCGGTTCGTCAAGCAAAAGCATGTTGCAGGGGCTTGCGAGAATTTTTCCGAGGAGCACGCGGCTCCTTTCGCCACCCGAGAGGACCTTTATCTTCTTGAGCGCGGCATCGCCGCTGAACATCATGAGGCCGGCAAGTCCGCGGGCACGGCTCTTTTGCGAGACTTCCGCAATGGCCGATGCGATTTCTTCTTCGACGGTGTTGTCGAGGTTCAGGCGGTTGATATTCGTCTGCCCGAAATAGTTTATCTGCAAATTCGGATTGTAGGTGATTTCGCCTTCGGTCGGCTGCAGCTCCTTGGCGATCAAGTTCAGGAGCGTCGTTTTACCGCGGCCGTTCGGGCCTATGATTGCGATGCGGTCGCCCTTGAATACTTCCATCGTGAGGTCGGAGATGAGCTCCGGGCCCATTCCCTGCGCAGTGCCGTCATCGTTACGGTTGGGATACGCGAAATGCAGCCCCTTGATCTGGAGCATTCTCTTGCCGGGGAAACCCGCTTCGGTAAAGCTGAAATCCAGGTTCCTTTCGTGCGTGAGGCGCTCGCCGGTCGCAAGCTTTGCCGCCGCCTTGATTTTGGACTGCACCATGGCGGCCTTCGCGGCCTTGTAACGGAAGCGTTCGATGACGCGTTCGAGCTGTTCCTTTTTGCGCTGCTCGTTTTCTTGCGTGCGCATCGCCACTTCTTCTTCTTCGGCGATGGTCTCGCGGAGCTTTTCGACGGTCCCCTTCACCTTGCGCATCTTGTGGCGGTGAATGCCGACCGTATGCGTGCAGACTTCGTCCATAAAGTGGTGGTCGTGCGTAATCAGCAGCACTTCGCCCTTCCATGCGCGTAAAAAGCGGCTGAGCCAGCGCATGGATACGATGTCGAGGTAGTTCGTCGGTTCGTCGAGCAACAGCATGTCGGGCTCGCTCGCCAAGACTTTCGCGAGATTCAGGCGGATCTGGAAACCGCCCGAGAGGAGCATCGGGCTCTTGTGCATGGATTCTTCGTCGAATCCGAGACCGAAAAGGATGGCCTCCACCTTGTGCTCTTCGAGCCAGCCGTCTTCATTGGGCTTGAGTACGCTGCATGCCTCTTCGTGCACGGTCGCGTGCGTGAAGTTGATGTGCTGCTGCAGGTAGCCGATGGTATAGTTCTTCGGAATGTCGATGGATCCGCCGTCGATGCATTCCTGACCCAGGATCATCTTGAAAAGTGTCGATTTTCCGCAACCGTTGCGGCCTACGAGCCCTACGCGTTCGTGGCTTGCCACCAAAAAGCTGGCACCGTCAAGCAGCACCTGCTCGCCAAAAGATTTAGAGACGTTTTGTACCTGAATCACGGAATGTAAATTTAGAAAAAATGATGGTAAAGCAAAGCTACTATTAAGTATATTTCAAGACAAGTTATGCGCTTCTTTTTGCCTGCAATTCTATGCATTTTGAGCCTTCTTGTTTTGGGAGGCTGTACCTACCGCCCTCCTATCAAGGAACTTCCGGAATACGGCCGCAATGAAATTGCATGGGAAGAAATAGAGGCCGACAGTATTTACCAGCGCGAATTGAAATTCGCTCGCATGGCGGATTCGTCGCATAATGGCGCAAGCTACTATGTCGAAGAAGGCTTCAAGACAATCAGGCGAGGGGCTCATAGCTATGCGGTGGAGGATTTCAACAAGGCGTGGCTGCTGGATTCGCTAAACCCGCACGTATACATGGGATTTGCCCTGACCGAAATATGGAAGGGCAATGTGAAGAGCGCCGTCAAGCATTATGCCAAGTACAGGGAACTCTACGAGAAGAATCCCGTCCCGCGCTTCCCGGCGGTTGCGACATCTGATTCAGTAACTGCGGTGCCGTCGGATTCCGTAGCTGCGACACCGGACACTTCCCTTCGCGAAAGTTTTATCTATGGAAAACTTGTTTCATTTAAAAATGATTGGGGCTTCCGCTTGGAACCGGAATGGTGTGATGTCTCTATATCGAGTGCAAACGAAGAATTTGTGGACAGTATGCTAAATTCGGATGTCTTGCCGGAAAACGAGAGGCTTATACTTTACCGGCACTACATAAAAAGTCATGCTCCTGTGAGATATGTCGAGGTAGAAATCAAGGTCCTTAAAATCTTTGACAAAGCTTCTGGGAAATGGGTCGCTCCGCCCAAGGATTCCGTCTATCGTTTTTCGTTTGTCGAACGTGAGGGGCTTTTCCTGGACGCAGAAGCAAGTCGCCTTGTAGAACTTGGAATCCCGTCTATTCCGGATTCTTCGGCGCGGGTGTTCTGGCTTAAACCCTACGCATTCAGGAATGCTTCGCTTGCAATGCGTAGTTATTCAGACAAATTAACCGAGCAGGAACTGGCGGACGCTGCGCCGGAAAAGTTAACGTTCAAGCCTTATCAGGAACGGCATTATGTTGAACCTTCGCCCATTGAAACTCCGGTCCGTTCCAGTATAGCACATGCCCTGGCTGAAGGCAAGTACGATTCGTTGCGCACATTTTTGAACATGGCTTTGGAACTGGAAAGGCATTATGGCGAAAAACCCTTGAGCGATGGCGAGTACGTGCGGATTTCACTCCTGGATTCCGGGGCGCTGGCAGATACGGTGACCGCCCGCAAGGGGGCGTCTCTGCGCGACCCGCTAGAGGACATTCGTGTGAACGATTCCCTAAAGCTCCTGATTGCGTACCGTTCGTACCCGTATGTGTTTACGGATGAATTTTTTGACAAGGTAAGTCCGTCGCCACAAAAGATAAGCTTGATAAATATGGCGCAGCAGCCTTTCTACAGTTCCGTCGGAAAACTTCCGGACAACCGCATGGGCTTCCGGACACATTTCGGCCCGAGGGTGAATATCTATGAAGGCTCTATACATGATGTGATTGGCCCCGCTTCTGTAGGCGGTGAAATGAATATTCAGGGCTGCCTGCTGTATGGGTGTCTCAGTGTCGGGTTCACCGTATATGGTCAGGTTGACGGCGAGGAGACTATAATGTACGATGGCGAAGAGTATGACAGGTCGTTGACGGGTGATGTCTCTTTCCTCGTGAGTCTCGGAATAAGGCCGATCATCCATAGGCATGGCGACCTGGAATTGTACGGCATTATGAACTTGGCGGGGTACTCTGTGGAAGATTCTACCGTCAAGAGCATCTTTACTCCGAACTTCGGCGTCGGTGCAGCAGTTACGTATATCTTTTTCGATTCCGACCGCGGGATAAAAGATGGTTCAATGCTGAAAGATGTCCGGTTCAAGGCGGAATACTATTGGAACAGTTCTCCGAAAAAGACCGAGGGCCTTGACGGGCATACCCTCGCGTTTTCGCTGCAGTTTGGCATCGGCCAGACGAGTTATACATTTGTCGAAGAAAAAAATGCCAAGCATAAATTCAGTTTGTCTGAAAAAATTTCTAGGTTTATGGCGCTCAAATAAAAAATGATTGAGAATGGATATGAAAAATAAAGTTGCGCTGGTTGCCGTTATTCTGGTTTCATTTGCGTTTGTGCAGTTTTCTCTCGCATCTGAGTTGCTGAAGTGCGGCGGTGTTGAACGGAGCGTACAGGAGGATCCGTTACTCGGAAAGCCTTTTGTAATCTACCCCTTCGATGCGGGTGACAGTGCGCAGTATCATGCGACGATTGTGAGGTATTGCGGCCCTGCGGCGGGCAGTGTGGCGTTTGCCGGCTCGCTTGATTCCCTGAATAATGACAGCGCTGTTGTGGAAAGTGATTCTGCTGCCCTGAAAGACAAGCTTGTACGCAAGGCGGCCGTCTTGTATATCCACGGATTCAATGACTATTTCTTCCAGCGGAACCTTGCCGAAAAGATGGATTCCGCGGGCTATGCCTTCTATGCGATAGACCTGCACAAGTACGGACGTTCGTACCGTGAAGGCGAAACGATGGGTGAGCTCCGCGATATTCAGGAGTACTACGCCGAACTCGATTCTGCGATTGCGTTTGTCCGCAAGGTTGAAGGCGATTCCGTGCCGCTTGTGATGCTGGGGCATAGCACCGGCGGGCTTATCGCATGCCTTTATGCGGCAGACCGCGAAAACGGTGCTGGCTTTGCTGCTATCGTATTGAACAGTCCCTTCTTGGAAATGAATTACGTGTGGCCGATTCGCCGTATTGGCGCTCCTGTGCTTTCGGCGGTGGGGGCGATTTTCCCGAATCTGGGAATTCCGCGCAGCAAGAACGAGAACTACGACAAGAGTCTTTTGAAGGCCGACTATGGCGAGTGGGAATACGACTCGAAGCTGAAGGTTCGCGGTAGTTTGGCGATTGACTTCGGGTGGCTCCATGCTATCCATCAGGGCCATGTGCGCGTGCAGGCCGGCTTGCGGCTTTCGCCTCCGGTTCTGGTGATGCACAGCGGCTGCAGTTTTATCGATGACGACTGGAGCGAGGAATATACCCGTTGCGACGGTGTGCTGAACGTGGAGCATATCCGCGAATATGGCCGCAATCTTGGACCGAGCGTGCAGCTCGAAGAAATAGAGGGCGGCCTCCACGACCTGTTCCTTTCGCACTTGCCGGCCCGCGACAACGCCTACAGGAAGATGTTCCAATTCCTGGACAGCAGGCTTTGATTCACGTGCCCTGAAGTCGCTTTTGTATTGTCGTGCGCCCTGCGCCAGAAAATGCTATTTTTCATGACGCCTTCATTTTTTGAAAGACGAGGTTATGATGATTATTGATTTGAAAGGCATGGAAACGACCGTGCTGCCGAATTTCAAGGGCGGCGAGAAGGAATACAAGGCTAAGATGTACTTTGACGGTACGACCCGCATTATGCGCGGGACTCTTGAACAGGGCGCTTCCATCGGTTACCACAAGCACGAGAGCAACAGCGAAATCATGTTCTTCATTGCGGGCAAGGGCAAGGTGCTCTTTGACGACGGCGTGGAATACGTGGAAGCGGGCCAGTGCCATTTTTGCCCGAAGGGTCATAGCCACAGTTTGATTAACGAGAACGAGGAACCGCTGGAGTTCTACGCCTGCGTCCCGGAACTCGGATAGATTAAGTTTAAGATTGCCGCGGTCGATGCGCTCTTTCGCAATGACGTGGCGGAAAAACGGAGAATTGATATGTCTAAGTTGATGCGCTCTATTTCCGGCATTCGCGGAATTGTCGGCGACACCCTCACCCCGCAGGTTCTCAAGAGCCATGTGCGCGCCTTCCTCGAAATCACGAAGGCGAAACGCGTTGTTATCGGGCGCGACAGCCGCCCCACCGGCGATGCCATCGTGCAGTTTGTCGCGGGCATCTGCCGCCTCTCCGGCGTAGACGTGGTGGACGTTGGCCTTTCGACGACGCCGTCCGTGGAACTCCTCACGACGCATTTCAAGGCGGATGCTGGCATCATCATTACCGCAAGCCATAACCCGCTCGAATGGAACGCGCTCAAGTTCCTCAACAACAAGGGACTCTTCCTCGGGCCCGATGACGTGAAGAAGCTTTTCGAGCTCGCCGATGCGGACAACTTCACCTATCCAGATTACCGCACGATGGGCAAGTACGAAGTCGCGCCGGATGCCGACGGCATTCATATCGACGGCACGCTCAAGATTCCGTTCGTGGACGTGGAAGCCATCAAGGCGAAGCATTTCAAGGTGGCCGTGGATGCCGTGAATGGTGCGGGCAGCTACATTGTTCCGCGCCTGTTGGAACAGCTCGGCTGCGAAGTGGTGCGCGTGCATTGCGAACCCGATGGCACGTTCCCGCGCGGTGCGGAACCGATTCCGGAGAACCTGGGCGACCTGCGTGAAGCCGTAAAGAAGAACGGCTGTGCGGTGGGATTTGCCGTGGACCCGGATGCCGACCGCTGCGCCCTCGTGGACGGTTTGGGACAAAGTATCGGTGAGGAATATACGCTTGCCATCGCGACGGACGAAGTGCTTGCCCAGAAGAAGGGAAGCGTCTGCGTGAACCTTTCTACAAGCCGCATGAACGAAGATGTCGCCGCGAAGTACGGTTGCGGTTTCAGTCGTGCGAAGGTGGGCGAAATCAACGTGAGCCTGCAGATGATCGAAAACGGCTGCGTTATCGGTGGCGAAGGCAACGGCGGCGTGATTCTGCCGGCGCTTCACTACGGGCGCGATAGCCTTGTGGCCGCGGCTCTTGTCTTGAGCTGGATGGCTCATCACGATGGCGGCCCCGAAAAGTTCGTGGCTGAAAACCCTGCCTATGTGATGCCGAAGAAGAAGTTTGAACTCGGCGACAAGAAGGTGGCGGACATTCTCCCGAAGGTGAAGGCGGAATTTGCCGGCTGGACCATGGACGAACGCGACGGCCTCTGGCTTGGCAGTGAAAAGTCCTGGGTGCATGTGCGCGCGAGCAATACCGAGCCGGTGATTCGCGTGATTGCGGAAGCGCCGACGGCTGCTGAGGCCGAAGAGCTTTGCAGCAAGGTCGAAAAACTCATATAGCGACCGCTCGTTCGTCATATTGGGGACTGGACCTCCGGTTTCTCACTCTCCCCGCAAGGGGGACCATGACCACATAAGCGCTAAAGCGCCAAGTGGTCAAAGTGCTCTCGCAAAAGCGCCTCGTATTAACGAGGCGCTTTTTGCTTACAAAACCTTCGCTATGCAGCGTTTATTTCCTTTACAGTTCAATTCCCGTGTCACGCTCGATGACCGTCTCGCAGGCGGCTTTGAACGTTTCGGGCGTCGCGACGATGGTGACGGATTCCTTCGCGCGCGTGATGCCCGTGTAGAGAATCTGCCGGTTGAGCAGAGGGTGCTCGGGCCTTGTCGGTATAAACATCAGCACATGGTCGTATTCGGAGCCTTGTGCCTTATGGATGGTAATCGCAAATGCGGTCTCAAGCACATTAGGCGCGAATTGGTATTCCGGGTAAAAAACGAACCCCCTGTTGCTTTTGAACAGGATGAATTTTTCGCCGTTGCCCTGCGTAAATAGAATTCCCGTGTCGCCATTGTAAAGTTTGAAACTGCTTTGGTTGCGGTTGAGCATGATAATCTTGCTGATGTTTGCCCCTTTCGCCTTGGAAAGCAGAAGGCGCTCTATCGCCGCATTGATGTTTTGGACGCCTGCGGCCCCTGAACGTTCGGCAGAAAGGATGCGCGCCTTGGTGCAAAAGTTCCAGACGCGTTCCAGCAATTCTTCTTGGTTCGACTGATTCGGAACGACTTGTGCGGCAAGCTCCACGAAGGAACCCAGATATTCGTCGGCCCATATTTCGAGGATTCCCTGCAGTTGGGCGGATTTTTCTCGCGTATCCAGGTTCAGCAATTGCACTTCGCTGCGCATGTTCCATTCGCTTGGCGGAACGAACGTGCAGGGGGATTCGCTAAAATCGAGTTTGGCGAGGTGCCCGATGGCCGAGTTTTCGTTGAAACGCCTTGAAACGGTGAGCTTGACGGTCGAATCAGCCTTGGATTCCAGAAGTTCGCCGAGGACGGCGCCCGCATCGACGGAAGGCAGCTGGTGCGCATCGCCCAGGAGGAATATGCGCGCGCTGTGCGGCAGTGCTTGCAAGAAGTTCGCAAAAAGCGTCAGGTCAATCATGCTCGATTCATCGATAACGAAAACGGAATTTTCCGGGAAACGGTTTTCGGAGTTATAGATGAACTTGTTGTCGTCGGGCTTGTAGCCCAGCAGCCTATGGAGCGTATAGGAGTCTGCGTTCGACATCTTGTTGTAAATTACGAGGTTCGTTTCGAATTCGTCGGCACCAATCAGGTTGACGGACTGTTCGATACTTTCCTTCATGCGGTCGGCCGCCTTGCCGCTAGGTGCCGCAAGGTAAAGGGGCGCCTGCAGATGCTTTTCGGAATTCAGGTAGAGCTCGCGTAGCAAGAAGAATATGACGGTCGTCTTGCCGGTGCCCGGCCCGCCGGTGACAATCAGGTTTTCTTGCCTGCCGCGGATTACGGCCAGCGCCTGTTCCTGTTCCAGCGTGATTCCGCTCCCTTGCGGGCCATGCGTGATAGATTTGATGGTCTGCACACATTGCGGGATTTCCGCTTCATCATAGGGAACGTGATTGAAGAATTCTTTGACCTTGTCTTCTACGATAACTTTCGCGAAATAATATTTGGAGGGGTACAGGAACCCGTTCTGTAGCACGAAAGGCTTTTGATAAAAAGAATTGGCGTCCGGTGCGCTGTCTACAATATTCCCGTAGGCGCCCTGCTTGATGGAAACCGCCCCGTTCACGATGGATTCCGAGAACTCGCCAAAATCCGCAATGCCTAGGTTCTGCATTTTCTTGTTGATCGCCTGGCGCAAAGGCGCTTCTTCGACGGAAATTCGCGTATCGCCGTCGTTCTGTTTTGCAAGCAACAGGGCGAAAAGATTTTGCGCATCTTGGTTCAAATTCTTTTGGATGCCGGTCAAGAATTTGAGTAGCCGCACCTGGAGCGAAGATATTCCGCCGTATTCAAGCAATGTGTTGATGAACGAATCACGCATCAGGCGATAATCTCCTTGTAAAGGCTTTCCAGTTCTTTGAAGGAGCCGAATGTGCTTGCTACAATACCGCTATTTTCGTTTGCGCGGCAACCCCTGAAGAACACGTAGTAGATGCCGCCAAAGTAGTTGTTGAAAATTTCCTGCTCGCTCATCTCGGGGTAGAACGATTTTAGCCAGCGGATCAACACGTAGGAATAGAGGACCTGCTGTACATTGTAACGCCGCAGGAGCATCTGGTTTTTCATGGCGGCTTCGTCGTATGTATCGATGTAGTCCGATTTCCAGTCCAGAACGCAGTAGCGCCCGTTTCGCTTGAACAGGAGGTCCATAAAGCCTTTGCAGTACAAGTTTATCACTTCCTTTTCGCGTTCGGATTTTAAATCCATGAAGAAGAGCATTTCGCTCCGGCGGGAATCGTTTGCGATTTCGCTTAGGCTAAAGGCTTCCCCAGTTTTTGTATTGCCTTCGATAACGGTAAGGCTTGCGTTGAGCGTGTTCCAGACAAATGCGATGGTCGTGTCGAGCCAGTCGGGATGGGAATCGATATCCAGCGATTCGTGCAAGAACGAAGAGACTATCAGTTCCTTGAACGCGGAATCTTCTTTTAGCTTTTTCGGGTCTGCCTTGCCAATCTTTT
Source organism: Fibrobacter sp. (assembly GCF_017551775.1). Classification (NCBI taxonomy): domain Bacteria; kingdom Pseudomonadati; phylum Fibrobacterota; class Fibrobacteria; order Fibrobacterales; family Fibrobacteraceae; genus Fibrobacter; species Fibrobacter sp. Next base: position 17,037 of record NZ_JAFZKX010000039.1, read on the forward strand.
GGAAATCGACGAGTTCGAAAATCTTGTGCAGCGCGTTACCGAGTTCCGCTCCGCGCGGGTATGTGCTTGTGTCCTTCGCGGTGCGTGCGGCGCCATCGCCTTCGTCTTTTTGCAGGCGGCCTTCATCGGTTTCCTGCTCCTGCGTGCCGTGCGCGATTTGCGAGTACGACGTGGAATGCGGGAACCGTCCCCAGACCTTCCAGGCAGCCATCTTTTCGGCCAATGTCGCGACATCAATCGCGCCCGTATCTTTTTCGCCCTTGCTCATGCCGTCTAGAATCAGGGAGATTCGCTCCTTTACGTTCTCGACAGGCCTTTGAACGAGCCGCTCGTAAAACTGTTCCTGGTTTGAGCTGTTCTGGCAGAAGTCATCCATGGTTTTGGAAAGCCATGTCATCTCCCTCTTGCGCTCCTGCGTTTTTCCATCGGCCCTCTTTTTCATCTTTGCGAAACGGGGCATGATAAGCATGTGTGTCGCGCGCGTAAATGCGACGTAGAACAGGCGGCGCCATTCTTCTTCTGATTCGAACTTCGCAAGTTCCTTCGCGTCTTCGTTGAAGGACAGGCTCCTCTTGGAGTCTGTATTGGAATGTACCAGGTAGGGCCCCGAGGAACCCGCGTGGCCGCGTTCGCCCGCTACGGAAATCACGATCGGATATTCGAGCCCCTTTGACGCATGGATGGTCATGGTCTGGATGACGTCGAGGTCGGTTCCCTTCGCGACGATGCTGGAATCCTTCAGCGCGTTTTCGGAATGGGTGACGAGGGCGTCCAGGTGGCGGACCAACTCTTCGAGCGAACAGTTGGTCGTGTAGAGGTATTCGACGGCGTAATCCCCGATTTGGCGAATCTTGTTTAGGCTCTGGAGATTTTCGGGCTGGTAGAGTTCTCCCATGTTGGGGGATTCTGCGTAGATGCTTTCTTGCAGTTCGGCCCAGCGGCGCGATTCCGCAAGCGCATGCCATTTGACGAACGTGGAAATTTCCGCGATGGATTTTTCTCCGGCAGAGATGGCGTTTATGTAATCCAGGTCCTTGCCCCAGAAATCCGTCAGCAATGCGGCGAACAGAAGATTGCGGTTCCTTTCGGAGTAATTATCCGCATCAATCGCCTTGAGTAATGCGCTCCATTCGGCGCATTCCCTGCTGGTAAACAAGTTGTCGTCTTTGTAGCGCAAGAACGGGAGCCCGACCTTGCGCAACTTGTATTCGACATGTTCAAGTTCGGATCGGGTACGGGCGAGAATGGCGAAATCCGAGAATTTCACGCTCCGCAGTGCGCCCGTCTTTTTATCGGGAACTTGCAACCTTGTCTTGCCGCCTTCGAAGGTGCAAAAATCGATGATGTTGTTGACGACGATTTCGGCGTATTCCTTCGGCTCGATGTCTTCTGCGCTAATCCAGAAGGGCTTTACAGGCTTTCCCTTGTATTCCGCGTCGGGCTTTGCATCTGGCGGGCAATTGGACGGCGTGAAATCGAGATTGAAATGCGGGCTCGTTTCGAACAGCGTGTTGCACGCCTCAATCATCACGTTGCTGGAACGCCAGTTGGTAGTAAGCGCCTTCCCGTGGCCGATTTCGGAAATGGCATTCTCGTAGATATTGAGGTCTGCGCCTTGGAACGAATAGATGGATTGCTTGGGATCGCCTACTACCAAAATGTGGTGCTGCCCGTCATCGGCTTCGACAAAAATCTTCTTGAAGATGTCCCACTGGAGCGCGTTCGTGTCCTGGAATTCGTCGATGATGGCGTACCTGAACTTTTGCCTGAGGGAACGGACCAGCGGAGAATTTTCGACCATGACGGCGTTGCGCACGTTACGGATCATGTCGTTGAACGACTGTATCTTCTTGGTTCGTTTTTCCTTTTCCCATTCCCTGTACAATCGGGGAATGTAGGTGAACAGGCATTTTTGCGAAAGAAGCGTGTCGATACCCTTTTGGGAATTGAGCAGGTTCTTGAAATCGACAATGGTTTTCAGGGCGACTTCAAAATCGTCTTGCGGCCTTTCGATATTGATGCGGAACGAGGTCCCGCTATAAAGGGCCTTTCCTTTGCGCCATTCCTTGATGGCGTTGAGCAGATCTTTGACGGTCTTGCTCTTGGTGATATACTGATCAGAGCATCCTTCCAGAACATGGACCGCTGCGGCAAAGCTTTTTACGAGTAGCAGGTCTTCGTAGTTCTTGGCTTCGCTTATCTTGCCCTGTTCGCTGTAAGGGAGTACGGTGCCGCCCGCGGTGATGTCGGAATCGGGCGGAAGCACTATAGTTTCGGGAATGTATGTCTGTATGGAACTTTTCAGGAGCGCAGAAAGCCTTTCTACGTTGCCGCCGCTCTTTAAGAACGTGATGAAAAGTTCTTCGTGAATCCAGTTGTCGCGAATCAGTTTTTCTATCAGGTCCTCGACGGCGCTCTCGTCGATCATTTCCTGTTCAAACGGGACGCTCGCTTCGTATGCGAATTCGGCGGAAACTTTTTCGCAGAAGGAATGGATGGTGCCGATGGGTGCGCTATGGATGTCGCGGAGCGCCTGCTGCAGCATGGCGTTCCCCGGAAACTTCAAGGATTCTTCTTCGACTTTTTTGCGGATGCGGTCCTTGAGTTCGCCCGCCGCCTTTTCGGTATAGGTGACAATCAGAATCTGGTCGAGCGAAAGGCCGTTTAAAACGAGCCGCGCAACAACTTGCTGGATCGTGTACGTCTTGCCGGTCCCTGCGGAAGCGGCAATGAACAGGTTCTCGTCTTCTTTGAACTCATCGATGTTGAAATTATCCATTTTCACCACTCCAAATGGGCGCAAGAAGTAGAGTCTGTTCCTTGACGGCGGTAATCCATTCTTCCCTGAAATTGTCTATCGAGAAACCCGAGAATTTTTCCGGAGCAAAAAGGTTTTTTCCGTCAAAATATTCCCATGGGCCGTTTTGGCTTGTCAGCTTGTAGCGATAATCTGCGAAGGATTGAATCAATGGGTCATCGAGCAATTGTAGCGGGGCGCATTTCCCGTATTTCTTAATGAAGGCACGGTCGAAAACCTCTTCCAGTATTAGCGCAGCGTCCGTGGGCCGTACCGTAAATTGTTTTTCTTGTGCTTTATCGCTGGAACACAGGTAAATGCGGAGGATGAAGGTTTCCGCGGTGTCTTTCGTGTTGCTCGATGCTGCCATAAGGAGGGCGTCGAGATACGGCTTGACAAAATCTGCGGCGGAGCCGCCGTTCTTCTTTACCGTGAAAAGGATATGCCTGTGTTCGTCCAGTTGCGAATACCAGTCCAGCGTGGTCGTGAGTGTCCAGAGGTGGGCGCCGTTGCTCAGCAGGGCTTCCCGCTTTTCCTGGTAAGTCGCCGGAATCAAGAAGTCACCGCTCTGGATTTTGTGCGAAACATCCATCGCCAAATCGTTGTACTTTTGCTGGACCATTTCACCGAAGATTCCGTTCGGGAACTTTCTTTTCAGAATCCATTCCTGTTCTGTCTTCGTGTATCCGCTAAAGTCTTCGCTCAATATGGAATGGACAAATTCCTTGAGCAGTTTCGACTTGTCGTAGGCCTTCAGGTCGATGGGTTCAAAGAGTTCCTTTTCCGGGTTTTCTTCGATAGAGGGCAGGCGCACGGATTTCGCCAGCTGGAATCGGAACGGGTCGTCAAAAAACAACTTGAGTTCCCGTACGGATACCTTGTCCGGGAGGATTATCGGCTTGCCTTCGATTTGAATTTCCTGCGGAGTATTTACGTTGGCGCCAATGTGGAGGCTCTTCTTGTTCCGAAGCGCGCGCTGCGTGAACAGTTCGTCGGCCGGGCGCGTTTCGTCCAGCGGGATTTTCTTCTCGTCGAATTCCTTCGCGCATGGCACGCCCGAAGATGCGATGAAGAACTGCAGGTCGCGTACCACAGATGCGGGGAAAAGTTCCTCGTCTTTTTGCAGGTTCCTGTTGATGTAACTGATGTGGAAACCTTCCGTGGCGCTCATCAACTGGCACAGGAATGTATAGCAGTTGCGGTCGATGACGGAATCGTCGCCGGGCCATCGCGCGGCCTGCGAGCGCAAATCCATCGTGTTCTGCCTTTTGCGGCCGGGGAATACGCTAGCGTTTGCCCCAATGAAGAAGATGTGCTTGGCGGGGATTGTCCGGTTGACGGAGAACTTCATGAATGTGAGGCCGCCATTGAACAGGCGATTGTTGCCTCCGCGGGAGTTCTTGCAGGCGCATTGGATGGTCTGCTGGACAATTTTCCAGGAAATGTATTCGGCTCCGGCATCGAACTGGATGTTCAGCAAATCAATGGCGCTTTGGACCTTGTGCCAGATGCTTTTCTCGTTCACGAATTCTTCTTCGTTTGCCGGGATGGAAACCCAGTGAGAAAGCATTTTTTCGAATTGCGGGATGCCGTTCTTGTCGCCTGCATCGAGGCCTTCCCGCGCAAAGGCGATCCATTTGCGAAGGCCGTCAATGCAATCGATGAACTTCTGCACGGAATCCGAATTGCCCGATTCGATATCCGAATAAGGCACGTAGCCGTCGCTTTCCGAGCGGAACGGGCTTGCGCTCACCTGCGAAAGCAAAAGCTGGTTGACGCAATGCTCCCAGTCGTCTTCGCGGATTTTGCCGCCGTGACGGAACACGTTCATGTTCACGATCCATTGTTCCCATGCGGAAATGTAATCGGGATTTATGGAAAGCGATGCCTGGACTACGGGATTTTTTACGAGACTGAAAAATGCCGGCCTGGAAATATAGCCCTGCTGGTGAATTTCGAACAGGTTGCCAATGGCGTTTTCAATCAGGGAATCCTTTTCGGGATAATCCGTAATGGTGAACGGAATGTAGAACGGGGAATCCTTCTTGGCCGCATTGAAGACTTGCTCGATGGGAGTCCTGTACTGGTCGAGATTCGGGGAGACGACGACCATTTCGTCAAGGCGCGTTCCGCTTTGCAGCAGCTGGCAGACCTCCGTATGGAGGGCCTCGATTTCGCGCAGTGTCGATGGCGCCGCCGTCAGGGAAAGCGTGCGGTCCGTCATATCGTCCGCATTGCTTTGCGGGAGTTCCGCATCAAAAATATTCTTGCGATGCGCAACCAGATATTGCACCTGGTGCAGCAACGTGTCGGGGCGGAAATCCGCATCGGCAAAATCGAACGTGTAATCGCTGGAAAGGCACCAGAGCCTTATGTTTTCGCGCCCGGTGCGGCCCCAGTTTTTCAGCAGCATGTTCTCGTTTTCGTCCAGGTTCTGTTCGGTATCGTCATCCGCCGTTTTGGGCAGCGCGATTCCCGCGGGCGCGTTTGCCTTGTTCCAATGCCTCACGTGCCTTACGTCGATGTCTTCCCAGAATTCCATGCATGGGTTCTGGATATAGGCGTAAACCTCTTTCTGGTTCGCGATTTCTTGCAGGATGACGCGGTAGAACTGCCCCATTCCGGAGAGCCCGAAAATAAAGATGGGCCTGTCGCAGTCAAAATTGTTGTTGCATTGCGAAAACAGGTAGGGCAGCGTCAGGAATTCAGTTTTCTGGTTGGTGCGCTTTACCGTGGCCTTGAACGTCTTGGTCAATAGCGATTCGCCACCGTCGTTGTGGAACAGCTTGGCGTAGATATGACGCTGCCATTTCTCCTTGGGAACGATTCTCTCCTTGGTCGAGAAGAAGTCGCGCAGGTCGCCCTGTTTCCAGTAGGCGAGCAGGCCTTCGTGATGGTCGCTCTGCAGCGGAGAAATGAAGTTGCCCGGGCGGCTCGTCTCGTATTCCAAAAAGAGGCCCGCAAGCGTGTTGGCAAAATCGAAAAGTTTGGCATCGTCGATTTCGCCGGTTTCACCATCCAAGTAAGAATGGAGCTCCTTGAGGATTGGGGTATTCTGCTGTAGGGCGCCTCCCTTGAGGAAGGCGAGCAGTACGTTCCGGAGGATATCTGTCGAAATTTTCTGCTTCGAAGTATCCCCGTGCGAAAGGACGCGGAACAGGAACTTGTCTATCGTCGTGATTTCGAGATTCGCGATGACACCTTTCTTTTGCACCCAGCGCAGGCGGAACCACTGTTCCAGTTTGGGGTCCGGGAATATGACGATGGGCGCCTCGAACGGATCCTTCCAACACGATGAAACTTCGTCGATCATCTTGTCGGCGAGATGTTCCAGGCTCAGTGCGAAATTCAGGTGCAGCATGCTATTGGTGGAATATAAAAAGAATTACTGGCCTTCATACAGTTTCCCGTACCATTCCTTGTCATATTCCGGATGTTCCTTCACGAAGCGCCGCAGCGCCTTGTGCACTTCCCATGCGAGGCAGAGATTCTCGGCTTCGCACTTGGGCTTGAGCGCATAGTAGAGCTCGCGAATTTTTTCGTCCATGGTAATCATGATCGCTCCTTTTGTCGGGTCGCCCCTGTTGTAAATTTAATTATATGTTGTGACAAATATTGTCATTTCCTGTTCTTTGCGTATATACGGATTCGTCGAATTCCTTCAGCCGCAATTCGTTGATCATCGTTTCGAGATTGCACGGCGTGCCGTCACCGTGGAATTCGGCGCCTGGCTTGGAATCTCTGTGATTCTCTTTGGTGGTTTTCTTTTCGTGTTCCACCTCGGCGAGCGTCCACTTGGCGATAAAATCCCTTGCGACGGTCTCGATGTCTTCGGAAAGCTTGGCCTGCAAAAACCAGAAATACTTGCCAAAACTGCGGTTGGCGACATGGGGCTCGTTCTTGCATTCGGGACAATACGCTGTTGCCTGGGAACCGCCCGAAAGCGGCGACCCGGTAAAGCTGCGGATGACGGCCGTGCCCCCGCACTTGCACTGGACTTTGAACTGGTCGGTGTCCCAGATGCGGAGGAGGGTTGCCAGCTTGAGATTGATTGTGACGAATGTGCCTGCAAAGCTGAACCACCTTGCTGTACTCAGGGGGCCGACATAGAGCCCGCCGCCCCTAATAGCGTAATGTGCGTCAATGTTGGCGTAGCGCGGTGTCGCGAGAATCTCTTCCTTATGTCGCATGATAAGGTCCAGGTTATCGTACAGCAGTTTTTTCTTGCGCTCGAAACTCTTTTTTTGGAGTTCGCGCAGTTCCTTCTGCTCCCTGTTTTCTTGTTCAATTTCGTCGCTGATTAGCTTCAGGCCCGCTGCCTGCCGCTTGCACATTGATACGAACGACTCGGAATCGTCGATTCTGATGGTTGCCATAAAGTACCTCGTGTATGTGGTTATGTTTGACTTCTTTTTTTATGCGTATATATCAATATATGCATAACCATGACCAATATACAAAATACCCGCGACAAAAACTGTCATTTTGAAGTCGTGTGCGAAAAAGAGATATTGCCGGTTGCCGGCAAGAATGAAATTGTCGTGTATCAGCCTGAAGGTGGGGTTTCATCTAAAGATGGCGGGAACAAGATTATGACCATCATGCAGGTCGAATGCTCCGAGGTTTACCATGAACTTGTGGATTCTTTATTAGCGAAAGGTTCGATTATTATGGAGTCTAACTAGCCAAAAGGTGCGTTGCCTACCTATATTTTAACCATGATGAAAATGATTAGGGATTTTGCTTTGCTTGTGGCGATGCTTGCTTGCGCGACAACTGCGAACGCCCAGCTGGTGCAGAAGAAGCCTTCTGCGGTGGATTCCGTGGACCTATCCGGCGGGACGAAGAAGCGCCCGCTGGTCTATTCGGACAGCGCCTCGCTGCGCAACGATAGGGCTGCAAACGGAGCTACGGCCTCTATGGACAGCCGCGAGTATTCCAACGATTCTACGATGGGGACTGTGATCGGGATTGGCGCCGAATTTGTGGGCCAGACGATAAAGAACATGCTGTCGCCGAACTCCGCCGAAGCGGATGCCGTCGAACGCGAATGGCAGAAGCGATAAAAAAAATCCCCGCTTGTGCGGGGATAATTGCATAAAGAGTCTGGGCTCTTATCCCAAATATTTTTCGCCGCTTTCCACGCTCTGGTAGATGAGCGTGTTGATGGTCATGGGACCCACGCCGCCCGGAACCGGGGTGTAGGCAGATGCCACGTCGTCGAGGCCCTTCTCGATATCGCCCACGCCACCCGGATGGTAACCGGCGTCGACCACGACCGCGCCCTGCTTGATCCATTCCTTCTTGATGAATTCCGGCTTGCCGACCGCACCCACGAGGATGTCGGCCTGCTTCACGAATTCGGGGAGGTTTTCTGTCTTGCTGTGGCAAATGGTCACGGTGCAGTCGGCGTTCAGGAGCATGAGTGCCATGGGCTTGCCCAAGATGGCGCTGCGGCCGACGACCACGGCGTGCTTGCCCTTGAGGGGAATGTTGTAGGCCTTCAACAGGCGCATGATGCCGGCGGGCGTCGCGCAACCATAGGCGGGTTCACCCATCGCCATGCGGCCAAAGCCCAGGCAGGTCACGCCGTCCACGTCCTTGCGGGCGTCGATGGCTTCGAAGGCGGCGCGTTCATTGATGTGGCGCGGGACCGGGTGCTGCAGCAAAATGCCGTGCACGTCGTTGTTGTCGTTGAGTTCCTGGATCTTGTTCAGGAGTTCTTCGGTGGTGGTGTTCTTGGGGAGCACCACGCGGATGCTTTCCATCCCCACGCGCCCACAGGCGTTGCCCTTCATCTTCACGTACGTGGCGCTGGCCGGGTCGTCGCCCACCAGGATGGTCGCGAGGATGGGGGTCTTGCCCGTCTTTTCCTTGAGTTTCGCCACGCGGGCGCTGAGTTCTTCTTCAGTGGTCTTGGCGAGTGCCTTGCCGTCGAGGATGAGTGCTGCCATAATGTCTCCGGTGCGCGGGTTGCGCTGTTTTACGCCGACAAAGATAGAAAATGGAAAGGCCCCGCGGAAGGCGGGGCGGCATTAAAAAGTGTTCTGGCCGGGGTTACATCACCACGTCGAGGACGGCGGGGATGATGGCGGTTACGACGACCCAGGGGTAGGAGAGAGCGCCGCGGAGCCATCCGGTCGTCTGAATCGGGGCTCGCTGGGCCGGGGCGACCCATTCCCTGCGCGATGCCGCCTTCACGGAAATATCGAGAGCGTCCACGATTTCCTCGACGGAGGAATCGAACCGGCTCTTGTTGGCCGTGGCCTGCGATACTATGTCCATGAAATTGCGTTTCATAGCTATTCTCTTCCTACTCATAAAAATAGCAACCTCTCGGCCTCTTTGCAAGCCGTTTGTTTCTCGTTTTTTACAATGCGTGTTTTCCGTGAAATGCGTCACGCGATTCCAAGATGCCCTTTTTTGAGCGAAAAATGGCGTTTTTGGCGTAATTTGTACGAAAAATGCCGATTCCGGCCCGCAAAAGTGGTATTTTCCCTCCCGAAAATCCTATTTTTTTAGAAGTGCCCCTGGCCATACGATAAACGAGGTTTTTTATGAAGTTTACCCATTTTGCCCTTGCCGCCGTCTCCTGCGCAGCAGTGATTGCCTGCGGCGGTAACAAGAACGCTGTCCCCGAGACGGAACCGACTCCCGCTCCGGCCCCTGCCGCGGCTCCCGTGACCGAGAAGCCGATTTCCCTGGATAGCGCGGTCGACCGCTACAGCTATGCGCTCGGCATGGACCTGGGCAAGGCTATCGCGAATATCAGCGTGCCCCTCAAGCTCGACGTCATCATCGAGGCCATCAAGGACGAGGTGGATTCGAGCCGCAAGGTGCTCTTGGCGGATTCCGCTGCGGAAGCGGCCCTGCAGGACTTGCTCCTTAAGATGCAGCAGAAGAAGGAAGCCGACGAGAAGGCCGCCGCGAAGAAGGCGCTTGACGAACAGGCCGCGTTCCTCGCCAAGAACATCGTGGATTCCACGGTGAAGGTCACCACGAAGGGCGTGCAGTACAAGGTAATCAAGGACGGCGCGGGCATTACGCCCAAGGCCTCCGACAAGGTGCAGGTGCATTACGTCGGCGCCTTGCTCGACGGTACCGAGTTCGACAACAGCGTGAAGCGCGGCGAACCGCTCGAGTTCCCGGTAAGCGCGGTCATCGAGGGCTGGCAGGACCTGCTCCAGGTGATGAAGGAAGGCATGAAGGTGAAGGCCTGGATCCCGAGCGCCCTTGCCTACGGCGAGGCCGGCGTGCCGCCGATGATTCCGGCGAATGCGCTCCTCGTGTTCGAAGTCGAGCTACTGAAGGTCTTTACCGAAACTCCGGCTGTCGATACGACTGCTGCTGCACCTGCTGAAGGCGCTGCTGACGCCGCGAAGCCGGAAGCTGCCGCTGTCGAAGAGGCGAAGCCCGCCCCCGAAGCAGCAAAACCCGCCACAAAGCCGACGAAGAAGGCCGAAAAGAAGGCGAAGAAGTAAGCTTCCCGCTTTCGACTTTCTATCTTTTTCGACATGAACAAGTCTGCGTCTGATTTCTACTCTCAGCACTTCGAAGTCGCCGGATTCATCCGGGAAGTCTTCGGTTACATGGACCGGTTCAAGGGCCAGCTCTTCATCTTGAAGATTGACGACAGCCTGATGGACCACCCCCTGTTCCCGGTGCTCATGCGAGATATCGCCCTGTTGCACAAGGCGGGTATCCGCATCATTATCGTGCCGGGTACGCGCAAGAGTATTGACGCGCAGCTCAAGGCTTGGGAAATCGAATCCAAGTTCCACGACGGCGTGCGGCTTACGAGCGAAGAAGCCCTGCCCCTTATCGAGCAGGCGTCTCTGGGCGTTGCCCAGCGCATCATGAGCCACCTCACGGCGAGCGGCCTCAGCGGTATCCAGGGTAACTGGGTGCTGGCGCGGAGCCTCGGCGTCATCGACGGCGTGGACTACATGAGGACGGGCCGGATCGAACGCATCCAGCGCGACATCCTCGACCAGCTTTTGAACGAGAAGTTCGTGCCCATCATTCCGCCTATCGGCTGGAACAAGCTCGGGCACGCCTACAACATCAGCTCCACCGAACTTGCGACCGAAATCTGCAAGTACATGAAGGTGGGCAAGCTGTTCTTCATCGGTAACGAGAACGGTATCAAGCTCAAGGGGCTTGTGACCGGCAAGAACACCAAGTACCTGGAACCCACCGAGTCGGGCGTGATTTCGGCTTTGGACGTGGACCAGGCGAAGGAACTTCTGGAACTCAATTCCGATATCCTGAACTTTGCGCAGATGGACTACCTGATGAACGCCATCCATGCCTGCGAGGCGGGCGCGAATCGCGTTCACCTCCTGAGCGGCGAGTTCCAGGGCAGCGTGCTGCAAGAAGTCTTCAGTGCGCGGGGTGACGGTACCATGGTGTATGCGAACCAGTACTCCAGTATCAGGCCCGCGAACATCGAGGACATCCCGGATATCCTCCGGATTATGCAGGACTATATCGCGAAGGGCTACCTGGTGCCGCGCACGCAGGAAAGCATTTCCGAGAAGCTCAAGGATTACGTCGTCTACAGCATCGACAACAGCATTCACGGATGTGGCGCCTTGCACGCCTTCGAAGACGGCATGGCCGAAATCGCGGGCATTGCCGTGGGCGCGAACTACCGCAAGTCGGGCATCGGCGACGCCATCGTGCGGCACTTGATTTCCATCGGCCGCATGAAGGGTTACAAGAAGCTCTTCTTGCTCACGACGCAGGCGCTCGATTGGTTCTACCCGTTCGGATTCGAAGACGGGACTGTCGAGGACTTGCCCAAGAGCAAGCGCGACAACTACAACCAGAAGCGGAATTCTCGTATCCTCGTGCTCCCTCTGGAGAAGTAACACCCTACGTGTCATCCTGGAGGCCGAAGGCCGATAGGATCCACTAAAAGGTTAATACTATGAATACGTTAGATGCTATTTTGACTCGTCGCAGTACGCGCAAGTTCCAGGCAAAGCCCGTGGAACTCGAGAAACTGCAGAAGATCGTGGAAGCGGGCCGCTTTGCGCCGACCGGCGGAAACTGCCAGAGCAACCACTTCTTCGCCATTAGCAATCCCGATGTGCTCAGGAAGCTCGTGGAACTGGTGCAGTCCGCGTTCGCGGCCATGGAACTTCGCGAAGACCTCTACAAGAGTTTGCAGAATTCCATTCGCCTCTCGCAGAAGGGCGGCTACGTGTTCGACTACAATGCGCCCGCGCTTGTCGTGGTCGCATGCCAGAAGGATTACGGCAACAACATGGCCGACGTTGCCTGTGCGCTCGAGAACATGATGGTGGCGGCGAACGAACTCGACCTCGGCAGCTGCTACATCAACCAGCTCAAATGGCTGAACGAAGACCCGGCACTCCTTGCGTATTTCAAGGAACTCGGCCTCAAGGACAGCGAACGCATTTACGGTTCCGTGGCGATTGGCTACGCCGATACCGAAAGCGGCCTGCCTAACCGCAAGATGCCCGAGCGCGTTGGCAACGAAGCCGTGTTCATTTAATACCGGTAATCCAGCGGTCTAAAAATTCCATTTGTTCTTCTGTGTGGAACCAGTGTTCTCCACCTTCCATTACGGTAAGGGTGGCGCCCGCCTTGTTTGCGAATTCCTGCATGGTTTCGAGTGTTGTCAAGTTGTCCTTTGAACCGTACAGAATTTGCGTCGGGATGCGCCATTCGATTGGATTTTCGCGCACGTAGCAAAGGTATTCCCACGAAAGGTTTTCACCGAAATCCGTCGCGATTTCTTTCTTTTCGCGGAGAGTTTTTTCGGAGATGCCGGCCCACATCATCATGTCGCAAATCAATTTTTCCAGGTTGACCATCGGCGAAATGAAGAAGGCCTTTTTGATGGGCTTCTCGGCCAGCGCGTTCATCGAAAAGAATGCGCCGATGCTGTTGGCGATGAGGTAGACTTCGTCGTAGCCGTTTGCGACGGAATCGAAATAGTCCGAGAATTCTTTCTTTGCGTCCCAAGGCGTGTTTGACTTGTAATCGAAACCAATCACATCGCAATCTGGGAACAAGCTTTTATAATGCAGCGCTTCGTCCGCGTTGCCGCCTTTCCCATGGATGTAAATAACGAGGTTTTTCATTTTGAAAACTCTTGTGTGGTTGTCATTACAACTAAAATATTCGAAAGAAAAATAGCTTTATTGTTCAATTAACTTTATTAAAAGATATATTTAAAAAGTGAATGATTGAGCTGCAAAGGATAATATTATGATAGATAAAGACCTTGAGCCTTTGGTGAATATTGAGTTTTTAGATAAAAATCAAAAAAAAGGGTATGAATCTGAAAAACAAATGGCCTTTTATTTGAACCGAAAATTTTTTGATAATCAAGAAATTCATGTTCTGAATAATCTCTATATAAAGACTGTTGATGGTAAGAGCTATTTTCAAATAGACCATCTTGTCGTAACCAAATACTGTTTTGTCATAGTAGAATCGAAAACCTGCAATTCTCACTTGAAATTTGATCAGCACTTACAGTGGAGTTGCTATAGGCAAACAGAGAAAAAATGGGTTGGAATGAAAAGTCCAATGAAACAGGCGGAAATGCAGGGTGATGCGTTGAGAAAGGTTCTGCAAGAAAAACGCCTGGAGTTGAGACAAAAATTTTTGCATATGCAAGGTGGTTTTTTGAATTTGCCGATTTATACGCTGGTTGCTATTTCGGATTCGGGGATAATTGATTATTGCTCTGAAAACGAGGATTACTGTAAGAATGTATTGAAGGCAGATTTGATTCCAAATAGAATTCTTGAGATTTATGATTCTTACAAAAAAAGAGACACTGTAAAAAATCTTCTATTGGATCGAGAACCAGGTTATGTTCTGCCTGATGAAGATGTAGGAAAGACGATTCAGTATATTGTCGGTTTACATCATGTAAAACCAGTGTATCGCAAAATAGAAGAAGTGAAAATTCCAATTTGCGATGTTTGCAAAAAAGCGTATGCCATTCAATACAATGGAACTTCAAAACAATATGAATTAATTTGTAAAGAATGTGGCTCAGTAAGAAAAATGAATTTCGAGTGCAAAAAATGCCGAGGTGAACTTAAAATTCATAAGTATAAAGAAACATTTGTTGTTGGCTGTGAACAATGCGATAATTATGGCAAATTATGCTAGGAATAACCGGGACAAAAAATTGACGATTTTTCGCCTGTGAATGGAACGGAAATAGCTGAAGATATTTTGCCTGATATGCAGATTCCTGATTCTGCGGTTTAAGCTGTAGCACTAGAACTCGTTGTCCACTGCAGAACTATTGGCATGTTCGTTGCCTGCCTCCTGATATTTTTTTATAATTGCTCGCATGATGGATTTTAAGAAAATGGAAGACGGCTTCCGGTTGATTCTGGAAGGCATGGGCGAGAATCCGGACCGCGAGGGGCTTGTCGATACGCCGAAGCGTGTTGCGAAGATGTATGCCGAACTCATGACGGGCCTTTCGGGTGAAACCCGCGCCGAGGACATCCTGAAGACGCGTTTCCACGAGAAGTACGACGAGATGATTGTCGTCCCGAATATCGAATTCGCGAGCATGTGCGAACATCACTTTTTGCCGTTCACGGGCCGCGCCCACGTGGCGTACATTCCGGGCGACTGCGTCGTTGGGCTTTCCAAGATCCCGAGGGTGGTGGAATACTACGCGCGCTTCCCGCAAATCCAGGAACGCATGACGCGCCAGATCGCTGAACTCATCCAGAAGGAACTGAACCCGAGGGGTGTCGCCGTGGTGCTCGAGGCGAGCCACATGTGCATGACGATGCGCGGCGTGAAGAAACCCGGCGCGACGATGGTCACGACCCAGCTTCTGGGGCGTTTCAAGACTGATGAGAAGACCCGCGCGGAATTCATGGCGACCATCAATTCCTCGAAAAAGTAAATTTAATGGTGTAACCGGAGATTTGTTGTATGAACGCTGCTATTCTTACCAATGAGTTTCCGCCGGATATTTACGGCGGCGCTGGCATCCACGTGAAGTTCCTGACGCAGGAACTTGCGAAACTTTGCCATGTCGAGGCCCGTTGCTTTGGTGACCAGGATGTCGATGAAGACAACATCCGCGCTCTCGGTTTCTCGCGCAAGCTGGGCCTCGATCCCAAGGACGACCGGTTCCAGAAGATTTTCAAGCCGCTCGATATCAACATCCAGTGGGCTGCCGAACTTGACGACATCGACGTGATTCATTGCCACACCTGGTACAGCCATTTTGGCGGCGTGCTCGCGAGCAGGCTTCTGCAGTGCCCGCTGATTCTCACGACGCATTCGCTGGAACCGCACCGCCCGTGGAAGGCGGAACAGCTGGGCAACGGCGGTTATGCCATGAGCTGCTGGATTGAACGCACGGCCTACGAGGCTGCCGACGGCGTGATCGCGGTGAGCGAGGGCATGAAGCGCGACGTGATGAAACTCTACGGCGTGCCCGAGGACCGCGTGAAGGTTATCTACAACGGTATCGACCCGGACTTCTACGCGCCGACATTCGACGAGAGCATCCTGACCAAGTGGGGCGTGGATCCCAAGCGCCCGTACGTGCTGTTCGTGGGCCGCATTACGCGCCAGAAGGGCATTAGCCAGCTTATCCAGGCGATTCCGCAGATTGACAAGGGCGCCCAGGTGGTGCTCTGCGCGGGCGCTCCCGACACGATCGAACTTGCCGATGAATGCAAGAACCTCATTGAGGGCGTGCAGGCGACCCGCGATGGCGTGGTGTGGATTCAGGAAGCTATCCCGCACGAGGAACTCCGCGTGCTCTACAGCCATGCGACCGTGTTTGCGACGCCTTCTCTGTACGAGCCGTTCGGTATCATCAACCTCGAAGCGATGAGCTGCGGTACCCCGGTGGTGGGTTCTGCGGTGGGCGGCATTCCCGAGATTATCGTGGACGGCGAAACCGGATTCCTGGTGCCGCTCAAGGCGAAGTCCGAGACGGATTTTGAACCGGCCGACCCGAAGGCCTTCCAGACCGATTTTGCCAACAAGTTAAACAAGGTGCTCGCGAATCCGGAACTGGCGAAGAAGATGGGCGAGGTGAGCCGCAAGCGCGCTATCGACGTGTTCAGCTGGAAGTCCATTGCCAAGCAGACGTTCGACTTCTACCAGGAATGCATCGAACGCTACAAGCGCGAAGGCAAGCGCTAGTCGAATTCGCTGCAAAAAAATTTCGGGTCGTCGCGGTTGAGCGGCGGCCCGTTTGCTTTTGTAGGGTTATTTGCCCCAGGGGTTTTTCTTGCCGAAGCGGACCTTCTTCTTGGGCCCGTAATTGAACGCGGGGTCCTTCGCCCGGCGCTGGCGCTCGGCGCGTTCTTCGCGCTCCCTGCGGAATTTTTCGCGTTCTTCCTCGGTCCAGCGCGGCTTTTCCTTTTTCGGGATCAGCGCGGTGCTGCGTTCGTGGCGCTTCTGCTGTTCGCGTTCGCGGTATTCGGCGTTGTTTTCGCGTTCCTTGCTCGGGAAGAATTCCTTGCCCTCGGCCTTGGCGCTGCGGCTCAATAGCAGACGCCCGATTTTTCCGAGTTTCAAGCGTTCCAGCGTCGCGCGGATTTGCGGGCGGTTCTCCGGAATGTACCAGAAGAAGAACTGCCTCTGGCTCCGCTTCTGCTCCGGCGTTTTCGCCACGTAGAGCGGTTTTCCGTCGGGCGACAGTTCGGAATAGAACATTTCCGTCGCGATGGTCATCGGGGTCGGCGTGAAGTCCTGCACCTGTTCCAGCTGGAACCCGAGTTGCTTCGTCTCGAGTGCGAGTTCGGCCATGTCGGCCTCGGTGCATCCGGGGTGGCTGCTGATGAAGTACGGGATGATCTGCTGGCGCTTTCCGATGCGCTTGCATTCGTCGTCGAAGAATTCCTTGAACTTGTGGAACAGCGTGAAGCTCGGCTTGCGCATGAGCTTGAGCACTTCGTCGCTCGTGTGTTCCGGCGCGACTTTCAGGCGGCCGCTCACGTGGTAGTCGATGAGTTCGCGGGCGTATTCCTCGTGGTCCTTGCGCAGTTCTTCGTCGTCGGTTTCTTGCAGCAACATGTCGTAACGCACACCGCTCCCGATAAACAGGTGCTTCACCTTCGGGTGGTTGCGCACTTCGCGGTAGAGCTCCAAAATTTCTTTGTGGTGCGTGTCCATGTTGTCGCAAATCTTGGGCGTGAGGCAACTGGCTCGTGCGCACTTCTGGCAACGGCTCTGGTCGCGGCCGCGCATGTTGTACATGTTGGCGCTCGGGCCGCCCAAGTCGGTGATGGTGCCGGCGAAACCGTCCATCTTGGTAATCAAATCTACTTCGCGCAGAATGCTTTCGCGGCTGCGGCTCGCGATGAATTTGCCCTGATGCGCGTTGATGGCGCAAAAACTGCAACCGCCAAAGCAACCGCGGTGCGTGTTGATGCTGAACTTGATCATGTCGAACGCGGGCACGTTGCCGCGCTTCTTGTAACGCGGGTGCGGTTCGCGCGCGTAGGGGTATTCAAAACTCTCGTCGAGCTCGCCGTATTCGAGCGGCGGGTACGCGGGGTTTATCACCACGGTCTGTTCGCCCACATCCTGCAAAATGCGGCGCTGGAACCACTTGTTGCATTCGATGTCCACTTTGCGGCAGTTCTCCATCTGCGTGCGCTTGCTTTCGAGGCATTCCTCGTAGCTTGCGAGGCGCAGGTCTTCCCAGTGGTTGTTCTTCGGGACGTTCCCCTTGGGCGCCAGGTAGGCCGTTTGCGGGATGGAATTCAGGCTGGAGAACGGCACGCCCTTCTTGAGGAGGCGAATCATTTCCTTGAGCGGTTTTTCGCCCATGCCGTACACGAGAAGGTCTGCCTGCGTGTCGAACAAGATGCTCGGCTTGAGCCTGTCGCTCCAGTAGTCGTAATGTGTCACGCGGCGCAGACTCGATTCCAGCCCGCCGATCATCAGCGGCACGTCGGGATAGAGCTGCTTCAGAATTTTCGCGTAAGTGTAAGTCGCATAGTCGGGGCGGAATCCCGCCTTGTTGCCCGGAGTGAACGCGTCGTCGCTACGCAGGCGCTTCGCGGCGGTGTAGTGATTCACCATGCTGTCCATGCCGCTCGAGATGGCGAAGAACATGCGGGGGCGTCCGAGCTTCTTGAAATCTCGCAAATCATCGCGCCAGTTGGGTTGCGGCAAAATCGCGACGCGCAAGCCCTCGTGTTCAAAGAGTCGCCCGACCACGGCGTGCCCGAAACACGGATGGTCCACGTAGGCGTCGGCGCTGATGATGATTACGTCCACGTAATCCCAGCCGAGTTCGTCTAGGTCTTCCTTGCATATGGGGAGGAATCGTGGATCGTACATAAATACAAAAATAGAAAATGATGTCCCCTTTCCGGCGGAAGTTCCTGGCGCACGTGGCGACTGCGGTATGGCCCTATATGAAACGCTGTGTTTCATAAAAACATGCAAAAATGCGAAAAATTTAAAAAATCGTTCGAATACGTTAAAATTTTGCGAATATCGTTTCATGGAAAACCTATATTATTTCATGGACATGAAACCGATAACGGAATACGAAGATTACCGCCTTTATTTGCGGGATTTCTACGAAGAGCGGAAGAGGACTTCCGTTTTCTCGTGGCGCGAGTTCGCGAAACTTGCTGGTTTTTCGTCTTCGGGTTACCTTAAGCTCGTTTGTGACGGCAAGACCAGGCTCTCCAAGATCGGTGCAGCCAAGGTCGCTCCGGCGATGGGGCTCGCGGGGTTCCATGCAGATTACTTTTGTCTGATGGTGGAATTCTGTGATGCGCCGGATGATACAGTCCGCATGAACGCTTATTCCCGAATGCGGGCCCTGGCGAAGGAGAACGGGGTCCGCATTTTGGGAACTGAGGCTTTCAGCTATTTCAGTTCATGGGCAAACTCGGTGGTGCGCGAACTAGCGCCGATTATGAAGGGGGCCAAACCCTCGGATATCGGGAAGGTATGCGTGCCCGAAATCTCTGCCGGGGAGGTCCGCAACTCGCTCGAACTCATGGTGCGCATGGGTCTGCTTATCCGCAGGCCCGATGGCAGTTACGTGCAGACGGACAAGGGTGTTTCCGGGTGTTCCGCGGCGATTCCTTCGGCAGTCCGTTCCATGCAGAAGCAGTACGCCTACCTTGCCGCCGATGCGGTGGACGCGTTCGAACCCGAGGAACGTCGTATTTCGGGCTTGACCGTAGGTGCCGACGAACATACCTTCAACCGCATTGCCGTGGAACTGGATGCCTTCCGCCGTAAAATCGCCGCCATTGTCTCGGATGTTCAGGATTACGACCGCATATATCGATTAAATTTACATCTATTCCCGCTCAGCAGGCCCCTTGGAGAAAAAGATGTCTAGAATAAAGTTTATTCAGAATAAGAAAGTGTTGTCCAATGTTTTGGTCGCCATGTGCCTGGTGTTTTCCGGTTGCGTCGGTTTTACCGAGGATTGGTTCCGCTTTGGCGATGCCTGTGACGAAGAGCCCATGTCTGTCGTGGCGACTCTGGAACCCGAATTCAAGGCCGCACGCTTTGTACAGTCCGGCAAAATTGATGTGGACAGCGAACACGATTCGGTCACGATAATTTTGGAAATCTTCGGCGGGTGCCTCAAGGATAACGGCGGGTATGCATGGGACGGTGACTTTTATTACGTGAACGAAAGGACTTACGCCTATAGTTTCCGCGAAGATACGCTTTTGCTCACGTATACGCGCATCCCGGACAGGTTCGAAGCCAACCAGGACACGTTCGACGTGTCGGTGATATTGGTTGGCGGAACCCCGGGTTCGCTGGAAGGGATATGGAGGCTGACCCAGTGCCAGTATGCCGAGGGAAAAATGCAGTGCTACGATGACGGCTTTGACAAGTATTTCAAGTTCTATGAAAGCTCTGTCGAAATCCGTATCGACGATCGTGTAAATTACGACTATATCACGACGTATTTTGTCCGCGAATTGTTCGACTTCTTGGAAAGCCCGTCGGCATCGATTGATATCGGGGACGTATTCTACCGTTATGCTTGGACGAATTGGCTAGAGGAATCTGGAGTTAAAGTTCAGGAAAAGACGAACCGGAGCGTGAATTTCGAATTCGACGGGCGCGCTTTCGAATTGCAAGTGGAATTCGCCCGGTACAGGGACAGCGTGGCGGTGTCGCTGAAATCCGGCAATACGAACTGCGTCGGCACGTATTTCAGGAACGACGACGTTTCGGAAGAAGTCTGCTCTGTCGAAAATGCGGATTACCTGCGCAAACAGGATTCGGGGGCGCTTGAGTTCGTGCGGCAGAATTCCGACGAATTCGAGAAATGCATCGACGGCATCCTCGGTCGCGAACAGAACGATTGATTTTGACATGATATAAAGAAGGAGAAAAAATGAAATGTCTGATAAAAATAACTTCGTTAACGTTAGTTTGTCTGTACATGGCGGCTGGCGCGGCTGAAAAAACGGATGGAGGGTCCCTTGAACTGGGCACTCGCCTGGGTGCGCAGATTTCTACTCTCTATACCGATGCTCATTGGGGTCCGTATCCTGATATTTCTGGACGGGGAGGCGTGTTCTCGTTGGATATGGCTTACGGTTTTTCCGAATATTTTTACGTACATGCCGAAGTCGGGCTGGATTACCGCAACTTTTACACTTATGGTGAAATCGGCATTCCCTGTGCGAGCATCGATGGCGAACCGTGTGGCGGGAACTGGAAAGGCAACGACGAGATTTCCTTGTTTTATCTTGAAATCCCCTTGATGGCGCAGTGGCGCACGCCTGCCCTGTTTCTTGAACTCGGTCCTGTTTTCGATATCCTGCTGAGGGTGGATGAAGAATACATTTTGCCCGAAAAATACCGCACCAAGCGCGGTTACAAGGATAAGCGATTTGGAACGGGCTTTGCCGCAGGGCTCGGACACATATTCGATTTCGGGCTTTCCATAGATTTACGCGTGTCGTTCCAGTTTACGGATGTCGTTGATGATGACAAGAAAACTCTTACGGCTCATGCCGAGGAATACGAATGGCATTATGACATGGAGACGCAAGAGACAAGCTATAGGAAGGTGGAGGGATCGAACGAGTATATGGGCGGTTCCTACTACAAGCTGATGAAAGTGCAGTTCGGAATCGGGTACTGGTTCTAGGGCGTGGCGCCTTCGTTCTTCTTGGCTTCGCGCTCTTCGGCTTCGCGTTTTGAATAGGCGCAGCCGCAGTAGTTTTGGCGGTAGAGGTTGTATTCGGCGGAGAGCTCGATGGAACGCTTGTTGCCGCCTTTGCGCTTGAAGTCGCTGGGGAGCGCCTTGACGCCGTAGATTTCGCCTTGTTCCTTGGCGACCACGTTCAATACCTGTTCGTCTTTCTTTGGGCTGATGGTGAGCGTGGTGGTGAAGTAGTCGAACCCCATTTCTTTCGCGAGTCTTGCCGTTTCGCCGAGCCGCAGCTCGAAGCATTTGCGGCAGCGCTTGCCGCCTTCGTTCTCGTCTTCGAGCCCGCGCGCGATGTCGTAGAACTTCTTGGGTTCGTACAGACCTTCGATGAATTCCACCGGGTACTTCGTCTTGAATGTGGCAACGAAGCGCTTGATTTCGGCGACGCGGTGCGCGTATTCTTCGGCGGGGGCGATGTTCGGGTTGTAGTAGAAAATCGTTATCTTGAAGAACTGCGAGAGGTATTCGATGCAGTAGGTGCTGCATGGCCCGCAGCAGGCGTGCATCAGGAGCGTGGGGACGATTCCCTTGCGCTGGTTCCACCGGATGATGTAACCTAGATCGCGCTGGTAATTGTGGTACGCTTCGGGCATCTTGCGGGTCCTTTTCGCTAAGTCCAGTCGAGCGATCCGAACGCGGTTATCCAGAAGCAGACCGTCGAGACGATCGCGAAAAATCCCATCACCATGCGTTCCTTGCGGCTCGTGCTGAAGAGTACCGTCGCGGTATAGAACGTGAGGTAGAGGGAAAAGAAGAAGGCGAGGATGCGCGTGATGGCGAACGGGATGACTTCGGGAATGATGTGGCCCGCGCTGAGCAGCACGAACATCGCGACAAATTGCATGCAGATGGGGACGATGAACGCCTTGCGCACTTCCTTGGGCACCACCTTGTTGCGTCCGTTCATGGCGTACATGCCGAGCGGGGCGCCGAATGCGAGTGCCACGTTCAGGGCGATGGACGGGAAAAAGAAAACGGCTCCGATGATGGTCGCGATAATCATATGCGACAAATCTAGAATTAAAGCGCGAGGATGACAATAAAAATAACCCCTTTAGGTAAAGGAGGTAACCTAAAGGGGTCTGGGAGTGTTTGGGTACCTATAAGATACCTATTTAGGGGGGCGCCGACGGAAAAAAACGTGGTTTTCTTGTTTACACCCGTGAACAACAGTGTATACAGGAATTGCCGTTTTTCGTTCAAAATCGGTAGTTTTGGTGATTTCAGAAGAAAAAGCCGGTGGTTACTTGCGCGTGCGTGGGGTGAAAATTCGTTTTTTCGGAGCGCTGGAAGGCGGCCGTGAGCGAAAACTCGAGGTGGTCCCCGTAGATGCGTGTTTCGGTGCGGATTTGCATCTTTTTGTCGGGACGGGCCTCCGGGGCGACGAACGATATGCGGAAGGAGTTCCTGCGGTTGCCAGTTGAGGACGGCGCTTTTTTGCTTGAGGAAGACAGAGTTTTATTGTTAATTGAAGACCGCGCTTTATTGCTGGTAAAAGACTGCGCCTTGTTGCTGGATAAAGACAGCGCGGCCTTCTCGGTGAGCGCGATGGCGATTTCGAGACGCGGCGCCTGCCAGGAATGCTCGGAGCGCTCGTGTCGGGTGCGCGCCCCGCCGGAAAGCGTCGCGGTTGTCTGCCCGAAGGCGTGCGACGAGGAGAAGTTTGCCTGGTATAGGGCCTGGTCGCATTCGCTTGCCGCCTCGACGCATGTGAATTTCAGGGCGGGGCGCGCAAATTCCGGCCCGCCGGCGATGTCCAGGGAGAGCCTCCCGGAGATGCTGTCGGAATGCAGGGGCTTCGTGACCCGAGCGCTGGCCGTGGCTTTGGTGTCGAAGAATTCCTTCGCGCGGAACGAGACGTTCTGCGTGGACCAGAAACTGTTCTTGAGGATGCTCGGGCTTAGCCGTGCGGGGGCCGGGACGGAATCCCCGTGGATGTAGCCGGTGGTGCTCCACGAGAAGGCGGCGTCCCGGCCCTGGAACGAGAATCGCACCAGCGGGAAGGATTGTCCGGCCTGGTACCACGCGGAGATTTTTCCCGAGGGGGCGACGAGCGTGAGGCTTGCTGATGGTTGCGGCGCGGCTGCGGGAAGGACTTGCGCGGAGTCTCCCGCGGCGTTCGCGCTTGCGTCTGCCGCAGGGTCTGCACCTGACGCGGGGTTCGTGCCCGCATTTTCCGCAGGGCCCGTGGTTGCTGCGGGGCTTGTTGCGACGTTCGTACTTGTTGCGGGAATAGTGCCTGCGCCGGCCCAGAACGCCGCCTGTGCCGAGAATTTGGAGAACGGTCCGGCGGCAAGCCCGAAGTTTGCCGCCCTGGAGGTATCGAGCATCGCCGAAAGCCTGAATTTGCCGAGCGCGTATGCGATTGCTGCGCCCCAGAGGGTGTCGAGCGGGATTTCGGAATGCAGTTCCCGCGTGGAGATTTGCCCGAAGTGCGCTTCGCCCCGCTTGCTTTTGTAGGTGAGGAGTTCCTGCGCGCCGAGCTTGAGGGTGAGCCTGCGGAATTCGAACTCGAAATCGTGGCGCTGTGCCGAGAGCGCGCCCGAGGAATCGAACCGCAGTTTCGCGATGTAGTGCCCGCTGTAATGCTTCCGCACGGAATCGAGCGCGGGTCCGGAAAAAACGTCGCATGCCTCGCCGGCGTAAACTTCCGCCAGGGCGCACGCCTCCCGCATGTCGCCTTCGTCCATCAGCGCGAGCATCTCGTCCGCCTCTTCCGGGGTGACGATGCCGTCGTCCCACCATTCGAATATCCTGGCCTCGGTAAGTTCCGCTGTCAGTGCCCGCGCTGCCGCAAGCAGCGCTATCAAGAAAAGTCTCTTGCCCATATTTTCCCTGCGTTAGGTGTCTCTATCTATAAAGACGGTTTCGCGGGCAAAATATGCCGTTTGATGACTTTTTTTCTTTTCTTTTTTAAATTTGGGGTATGGCTAAGTCTTCCTGGTCCAAGAAACCGTCGGGACACGCTCCCGCCCGCGCCGCAGACGCGCTGGGCAAGTCGTTCGTACCGCACCTGAAAAATCCGCGCACCGAATTCCCGCTCTTTAACGGGAAGCGCGTGAAGCCCTCGCTCGAGGGCCTCGACAAGCTGTTGCATTACTACGGCGTGGAACTCCAGGAATCGACCCTGAAGCAGATCTGGGAATTCCATCAGCTGCTGCGCGCCAACAACGACGACCAGGACCTCACGCGCTTGAACGCTTTCGAGACGATGGTGGAACGCCACTATGCGGACTGCACGCTCATCAACGCGTTCGTTCCGGAATGGCCCTCCCGCATGATCGACGTGGGGAGCGGCGCCGGCTTCCCGGGAATCCCGTTGAAGCTGGTGAATCCGCGTATCCGCCTTACCCTGTGCGAGCCGCGTCCGAACCGCATCAACTTCCTCAACATGGTCATCGAGAAGATGGGCCTAAAGGGTATCGACGTGTTCGGCCACAAGGTCACGAGCAGGAGCATGGATATCCCGGTGGACGGAGTCATCAGCCGCGCATTCGAATTGATGGAAAAGACGCTCCCGCGCCTCGCGAATTCCTTGAAGGTCGGTGGCCGCGTGTTCTTCATGAAGGGCCCGGCCGTGGCCGACGAACTGAAGACGTTCCATCCCGAGGACTTCGGCTACAAGTTCGTCGGGAAGCATTTCTACACCATCCCGAACAGTACGCAAGAACGCGCCCTAATTATCTTAGAGCGCGTCGAATAAAGACTCTGTTTTGAGGTCGCCGCAAAGGGCGACTTTTCTTTAATCCTTAGAACTTGAACAGCGCGCCGAAACGCATCTGGCCGTCGCGCACGCCGTCGTTGTCGCCCACGTCCATGATGGTGGCGAGGTCGAACTGCAGCATGTCCGAAATCATGAACCCGATACCGAAATCGGCTTCGTTGCGCTTGCCGGTCTGGTCGTAGAGGTAACCGAGACGGATAGCGACGGTGTTCGCGTAAATAAATTCAGTACCGACGTTGAACACGCCCTGCAGCAGGGAGTTCTTGAACGCGGTGAATCCGTGCCCGCCGCGTTCTGGATGTCCGATGGACTTCCAGCAGCTGATGTAGAAGGGTTCCGGATCGCCCTTGTCGTCATCGTACACGACTTCGCGGTTGTAGTCGGCGGCGATGGTGAGCTTGTAGTCGGCGAGAGAGAGGATTTCGTAAGAAAGTCCCACGCGCCAGGTGAGCGGAATCGGGTCTTCGATGGTCTTGTCGACGTAGTAGACGCTTGGGCCGATGTTCGCGAGAACGAGGGCGAAGTTCAACTTGTCGATGAAGAGGTCCTTCTTCAAGATGCCGATGTCGAACGCGTAACCGAAGGTGGTCGCTTCTTCTTCGCCCACTGCTGCACCGGAGCTCAGGTCGGAATAGAACAGCTTGATGGAGAGGCCGAGGCCCCAGTTGTTCGGGAAGCGCGTGCCGTAGCTGAGACCGCCCACGATTTCGGAACTGTTGTAGGCGACGAGGTCCTCGGCTTCGATATCGCCCGAGACGACGGTGGAACCGAAGCTCACGAAGTTCACGAAGAATCCGAGGGTTCCCCATTCGGCGACGGGGATGGTCATGCCACCGAAGAGGTGGTAGAGGTCAGGAATGTTCAAGATGGGCAGGAGCTTTTCGTAGAACGCGACGAGCTGGTAGTCGGCGTCCTTGTAGAGTTCCATGCCGTTCGCGGTGCTGAACCACACGTCGTTGCCCTGCGGCAAAACCTTCCATACCTTGTTCGACGAAAGTCCGTTGCCCGAATGGAAGTGCAGCCATTCGTCGTCCTTCTTGACGCTGCCTTCCTGTTCGGCGACTCCGCGTTCAAGTTCGGCCTTGCGTCCGCTGGCGGTGGCGTAGTCGGGCAGGTGGCGCCATACGCCCTTGTCTGTCGCGATCCAGATGTGTCCCTTCTGGTCCACCGAGAGGTCGTTCACCACGTTGCCTTCGAATTTCACCTGTTCCCACTTGCGCAGGTTGAAGTGGCTGAGGCCGCCCTTGTGCGCCGCCCATACGTGCGAGGAACTGTCTACGGTGAGTGCCGTCGGGTGCAGGTCCATGATGCCGTCTTCTTCGGTGAAGAGGCTCCAGCGGTCCTTGTCGTTCACGCTCTTCTTGGGTACGAGCCTTGCGATGCCCGCGCCGTCGACCGCGACATAGAGTTCCCTGCGTTCCTCGGACCACACGAGCGCGTTCATCTTCTGGCTCGGGAGCACCTTGCCTTTCTGTTCGAACTGCCCGTTGCGGTACAGGAACAGGCCGTTGTCCGTACCGATCCAGAGCGAGGCGCCCTGGTTGGCGAGGGCGGTGATGCGGTGGGAGCCGAGTTCGCTTTCGTAGCTCTTCCAGGCCTTGCCGTCGAAGCGGTAGAGAGCCTTCGGGGTACCGACCCAGAGCTTTTCGGTGCGGTCTTCGTAGAGGATGGCGGTGATGGTATCCTTCACCACGAGGTTCCACGGGATTTTCACTTCCACCACGTGCGATTCGTCGTCGGCATTCTTGATGTCGTTGAACTTCTTGACCTGGCGGGTGTATTCGTCGAGCCCGCGTTCGGTGCCCGCGAATACGCGCACGGCGTCCCTGATCTTCGCGTTGCCCTGCAGGGTCACGGTGTGGTAGTCCACCCACTGTTCGCTGTCGTATTTCAGGATGCCGTTGACCGTACCGGCCCAGAGTTCGCTCTTGGAGAAGAACCCGTTCTTGGAACGGCTCGCCATCTGCGTGAAGTGCGGAGCCTTCTTGCCGTCGGCGGCGTAGGACATCTTCCATTCGTCGGCGAGGGGCCCGAAGGCGAGTCCGGCTGGGTTATAATACATAGCGGAGGCATCGTCGGCAAGCGCTGCGCCGACTTCGCCCATGCCCAACTGGCGTGCGCCAACGGGCATTTCGAGGGTGATGATTGCCGAACCTGCGGCAAGTGATATGGCGGGTAAAAAAAGTAACGAGAGTAGAGTCTTACGCAAGCTGCCTCCAGTCGGGGACGTCATAGGTGTTTCCGTGATTAGGTATGACCGCTTTCCATCCGGATTTACTCGGGTTCTCCCAGGGCTGCTTAGGCAAGAGCTTGCAGTCGCAGCCGAGCACGTACGGCGGGAGGATTTCCGCGTGGTTCCGGATTTGTTCGCGGGTGATGAAATTTTCTTCGGGGACGAACTTCACGTATTGCTTGCCCTTCGGGCCGAGTTCGATCCTGTAGGTGACGGTGCCGTTCTGGTCACCTTCGTCAATAGTCTTGATGGTTTCCTCGATAGCTGCTTTCCAGTTGTCGAGATATTCCTTCCGCTGCTCGGGGGTGAGCTGCTCTTGCGTTTCGAGCCATGCGCGGATGGAATTGTCGGAGGGTTTTACCGCCGTGAGGGATTCTCGGGCCGGGCGGACGACTACGGCGTACTTGCCGGACACGTCGATGACCGGCTTGACTTCCTCTTTTTCGTCAGCGCTATGGATGACCACATAGGCTCCAATTCCTGCGAGGATGACGGACAGGATGATGATAACTATGACAATGATGACTGATAGCATAATCTTTTCCGTTCTATATTAGAATTCCTCTTTTCTCAAAAACTAGCATTTTCTATCTTGTGGGGTAGGAGTTTTTATGTTAAAAATGAAGATTTTTCTTGTTCTGTTGTTTTCCAGCGTGGTATGGGCCATCCCTTTCAATGTAGAAGTGGTAAAAACGGGCGATGGCGACGAAATCCGTTCGGGGCAACTTATCAAGGTGCATTACAAGGGCTATCTCTATACAGACATTGTAAAGTTCGATAGTCTGAAGGCCGCTGCGCCCGCCGAATCCGCCGAGAAGGCGAAGCAGGATTCCGCTGCCGCTGCCGATGCTGATACTCTCACGCCGTTTGCCGATACCTATGCAACCGGAGAACCGCTCGAATTCACGATTGGCGTGGGCCAGGTGATTGCCGGCTGGGACAAGGGTATTGTGGGAATGAAGGTGGGCGAAATCCGCAAGCTCACGATTCCCTATGTGATGGCGTACGGCGAGAACTCGCTCGAAGGCATCCCTCCGTATTCCGATTTGTATTTCGAGGTGGAACTTGTCGCGGCCGAAAAGCCCATGGAACCGGACGTTTTCCCCAAGGATTTGAATAAACTAAAATGGCAGGACAAGGGCAAGGGCCTCAAGGTGTTCGACGAGAAGGCCGGTACGGGCAAGCCTGCCACCCAGGGCACGAACCTCAAGGTGCACTACACCGGCTGGCTCGTCTCGGGCCGCAAGTTCGGCAGTTCCAAGGATCTGGGCAAGCCGTTCGAAGTCGTGCTTGGCGCGGGCAAGATGATCAAGGGCTGGGAAGCGGGCCTCGACGGGATGCGCGAAGGCGGCGTGCGCTGGCTGCGCGTGAGCCCCTCCATGGGTTATGGCGCGAGCGCGTTCACGATGATTCCGCCGAACTCCACGCTCGTGTTCCGCATCGAACTCGTGGAATCGATGATCGACCCCGAAATCGCTGCCAAGATGGACTTCTTCCCCGACACGACGACGCTCACGTTTGAACATGGTTCCGAAGGTCTCCGCTATGCGATTATCCAGCAGGGCGAAGGCGAACCCGCCAAGGCCGGTGCTAACGTGAAGGTGCATTACACGGGCTGGCTCACGAACGGCTACAAGTTCGACAGTTCGCGCGACCGCGACCAGGCGTTTGCATTCCCTCTGGGCGGTGGTCGTGTCATCCGCGGCTGGGACCTCGGCGTGGCGGGCATGCTTCCGGGTGAAAAGCGTATCTTGATCATTCCGCCTGGACTCGGGTACGGCAGCCGCGGCGCGGGCCCCATCCCGGGCGGTGCAACTCTCATATTTGCAGTGGAGTATCTGGGCGAATAATGCTCAAAATTCTGGCCGAAAAACTGAGGGAGGCGTTTGCTTCAGTCTTGCCGGTGACGCTCATCGTGCTGGTACTCTCGTTTACGCCTCTTGTTGATTTTACGGCCAGGGAACTCATTGTATTTGCCGTGAGCGCGGTGCTCCTTGTGGTGGGCATTGGGCTTTTTAATTTGGGCGCCGACCTTGCCATGACCCCGATGGGCGAACATGTGGGTTCGGGCCTTACCAAGTCGCGCAAGGTGCTGCTGCTCCTTTCTGTATGCTTTATGATGGGCGTGCTCATCACGGTGGCCGAACCTGACCTCTCGGTACTGGCCGACCAGGTGAAGAACGCCGTCGAACCCATGCTGCTTATCGTGACGGTGGGTATCGGGGTGGGACTCTTCTTGCTCCTTGCCATCGTGAAGATCGTCTGGAAGAAGGACCTTTCGACCATCATCATCTTCTTCTACATGGTGCTGTTCATGTTCGGCATGCTCATGCTCACGTTCGGCAAGGCCCAGTTCGTGCCGCTCGCCTTCGATTCCGGCGGCGTGACGACCGGCCCCATCACGGTGCCGTTCATCATGGCACTCGGCGTCGGTGTCGCCGGCGCCATCGGCGGCAAGAACGCGAACGAGAACAGCTTCGGGCTTATTGCGCTCTGCTCCATCGGGCCTATCATCGCGCTCATGGGGCTCGTGCTCTTCTCGAAGGGTGAGCTCACTTACCGCCTTGTGGAATCGAGCTATTCCATCGATGCTTTCCTCGGTGAAAATTTCATCCCGACTGTCGCGGGCGTCGCGAAGGAAGTGCTCATCGCCCTCGGGCTCATCATCGTGTTCTTTTTGGCCCTGCAGTTTGTCGCGCTCAAGATTTCGCGGGCCAAGATCGCCCAGATGTCGTTCGGCATTTGCTATACGTTTGTCGGGCTCGTCATCTTCCTCACGGCGGTGAAGGTCGGCTTCATGCCCATCGGGTTCGAGCTCGGGTGCGCCCTCGCGAAAATCCCGCGGCTCCTGGTTGTTTCGGGTTTTGTCATCGGCATGGTGGTCGTGCTCGCGGAG
Organism: Fibrobacter sp.; assembly: GCF_017551775.1. Taxonomy (NCBI): domain Bacteria; kingdom Pseudomonadati; phylum Fibrobacterota; class Fibrobacteria; order Fibrobacterales; family Fibrobacteraceae; genus Fibrobacter; species Fibrobacter sp. The sequence continues at coordinate 46,886 of NZ_JAFZKX010000039.1, forward strand.
CCTGCGGTCCACGTGCTCAACAAGCAGGTCGAAGAAATCACCGGCGGGCTTGTCACCAAGCGCTCCATGCTTGTCGCGCTTTCCGTGGGTGTCGGCATTTCCATCGGGCTTTCGATGCTTCGCATCTTCTACGGATTCCCGCTGGTCTACTACCTCATTCCGGGCTATTTCATTTCGCTCGGGCTTTCGTTCTTTGTTCCCAAGCTTTATACCGCGATCGCGTTCGACTCCGGCGGAGTCGCGAGCGGGCCGTTGACTTCGAGTTTTATTTTGCCGCTTGCCATCGGGGCGTGCTCCGTAATCCATGATGGCGGCGATTCCATACTGAGCTACGCGTTCGGCATTGTGGCGATGGTCGCGATGACCCCGCTTATCACCATCCAGGTGCTGGGCTTCAAGGCGATTGCGTCGAAGAAGATTAAAAACCGCCTGATGATGCGCCGTATCCAGGATGCCGACGACGAACAGATTATAGATTTTGTGTAGGTTGGAATATGGCAGAAGCAAAAAGGACAGGAATTGCGAGAAGGTTTTACGGGAAGGCGAGCGGGCGTTCGCGTGTTACCATGAACCGTCTCAAGATTCTCGTGACCATCGTGAACCGCGCGAAGGCCGATTTCTATATGGACCATATCCAGTCCTTCGGCGTGAACATGCAGATGGTGGTTTTCGGGAAGGGCACCGCGCCACGCGAGATTGCGACGGCGATGGGCCTCGCGGATTCGGACCGTGCCGTAATCTTCAGCATTATCGGCGAGGACAAGCTCCGTTCTGCGCTTGACAGCATCGAGGAAAAATTCAATACCATCGTCGGTGGCAAGGGCATCGCCTACACCATCCCGATGGCGAGCATTATCGGCAAGTCCATTTTCAACTTCCTGAGCGACAACCGCGACGCGGTACGGAGGAACGAAGCATGAGCGCAGTTAACCACGAAGTCATCTTGTGCATTGTGAACAACGGGTTCTCGGAAACCGTGATGGAAGCGGCTAAGGACGCCGGCGCGCGTGGCGGTACCATCTTGAATGCCCGCGGGACTGCGAACAAGGAGGCGGAATCGTTTTTCCATATCGCCATCCAGCCCGAAAAGGAAATCGTCATGATTCTCGTGGACGCGAAAATCAAGGACGCCGTTCTGCATGCGCTCTACCAGAAGGCCGGCCTCGATACCATGGGGCAGGGCATCGCGTTCTCGATTCCCGTGGAGAACGTGGTCGGGCTTACGCCGTGGAAGGCCGATGTCAAGCCCGAAGCCGAGAAGGCTCCCAAGAAGGCCGACGCGAAATAAGCGGTTCCTCGCGGACTTTTGCTCCGCCATTAATTGCATCGATACTTTCGCAAAGCGAACAAACGAAATCGTTTACTATATTGTTTGTTTATGAACGCTTTGGTCTATTTCCTGTTTGCCCTCTCCGGATTTGCGGGCCTCATTTACGAAGGCTCGTGGGCCCGATACCTCAAACTCTTTCTCGGGCATTCAAGCTACGGCCAGGTGCTCACGCTCTGCATCTACATGGGCGGCCTTGCCATCGGCAGCTTTATTGCGGGCAAGATGGTCGAAAAGGTCAAGCGGCCGCTGCTCGGGTATGCCGCGGTGGAACTTGCCATCGGCATAGGCGGTGTGGCGTACCACCCGCTCTACAATCTGCTCACGGGTTTCTTCTTCGATAGCGACTGGGTGGCGGGCCTCGGGTTCACCGGCGCCGAAATCGCGAAGGTCGTACTTGCGACGGGCTCTACGCTCCCGATTGCGATTGCGGTGGGCATGACGTTCCCCTTCATTGCCGCCGGTCTCATGCGCAAGAGCGGCGCCGAAGTTTCGCTCCCGATGCTCTACTTCACGAACAGTCTCGGGTCTGCCATCGGCATTTTGGTGACAAGCTACATGCTCATTCCCGAACTCGGGAATCACATTACTTTGTGTGTAGCAGCCTCCATCAACTTCTTGCTTGCGATGGTGTTCGGCTTTATCGGGTTCATGACGTCGCCTACCCGCGAAGAGGACGAGGAAGCGTCTGCGGGCGAGGGCGCCGAACAGGAGCCGCTGAACGAGGACTACGCGGCGGAACACAAGCTCGCGATGCCCCCGAAGTCCACCTGGTTCTGGATTGCCGCCATCACGGGCCTTACCTCGTTCATCTACGAGATTGTCTGGATCCGCCTGCTCAGTCTTTTGATGGGTTCCTCGAGCCACAGCTTCGACCAGATGCTTTCGGCGTTCATCCTCGGGCTTGCCATAGGCAGTGCCGTGAGCGGCAAGCTTTTGAAGAAGGATTCGCTCGTCGTGCTTTCGATGGCGCAGATCCTCATGGCGTTCTTCGCGCTGTGCACGCTTTACTTCCACAAGCCTTTCTGGGGCATGATGAACGAGGCGAACCAGATATTCAACCCGACGAACGACGGGTATGTGTGCTGGAGCCTGTTCAAGTATGCGCTTTCCGTGCTGTGGATGGTGCCCACGAGTTTCTTCGCGGGCATGACGCTCCCGCTGATTACGATTATCCTCACGCGCGCCTTCAAGAGCGAAGCCCCGATTGGAAAAGTTTATGGCTGGAACACCGTCGGCTCCATCATCGGTTCCGCGGGTGGCGGTCTTCTGCTGCTTCCGTTCCTGCAGCTCAAGGGCGCCCTCGTGCTGGCCGCCGTTCTCGACTTCGCAATAGGCTTTGCGCTGCTTGTCATCTACCGCAAGCGCTTCCGCTATAGCGTGCCGTTCTACGTGATATGCGCGTTCATGATTTTGCCTTCCATCTTCATTGGGTTCGACCCGCACTTGATTACCTCGGGCGCCTTCCGTGCCTACAAGAACCTCCACCCGGACGAAAAAATCATAGTGCGCGACGGCAAGACCGCTACCATCAGTTTCCACGAATCCGAAGTGCATTATTATATCAAGACGAACGGCAAGGCCGATGCCAGCCTGGGCAAGAACCGCGAGAACCCCATCGAGGGCGACGAGCTCACGCAGGCCGCGACCGCGTTCATGCCGATGGCCATGAAGACGGAACCCTACGATGCCGCGATGGTCGGATTCGGGAGCGGCATGGGGGCGCATTACCTGCTCGCCGACCCGCTGCTGAAGGATTTCGACTGCGTGGAAATCGAGCAGGAGATGATGGACCTCGCGAAGGGCTTCTACCCGTGGAACTCCCGCGGATACGATGACCCGCGTATTCATATTTACATCGACGATGCGCAGACCTTCTTCCTCACGAACCGCCGCAAGTACGACCTGATGATCAGCGTGCCTTCTAACCCGTGGGTCTCCGGCGTGGCGAGCCTGTTCAGTCACGAGTTCTATACCAAGATGCGCCGTTACATCAAACCGGGCGGACTCTGGGTGCAGTGGATCCAGACGTACGAGTTCAACGACCAGCTGTTCCTCAACATCTTGAAGGCGCTCGACGTCGCCTTCCCGTACGTGAGCCTCTACAAGGCGCCCGAGGAACCGGACATCATCATCATCGCGAGCGACGAACCCGTGTACCAGAAGGGCATCGGGCGCTTCAGCACCGACTCCGTCCTCGTGAAGGAATTCAAGCGTATCCACCGCGATTCGGATTTCTTCGGCGAGCAGAACTTCCTCTTCACGTCGAAGATGGTGAAGTCGCTCCTCGACGGCGTGGCCCCGAACAGCATTTTCACGCCCATCGTAGACAACAAGGCTGAAGAGGCGCGCTTCGTGCATTCGCAGGCGCATATCGTGCAGGTGTTCGACAGCTGCGAAGTGTGCTGGCCCGAATACCTCGACTCCGCAGAAAATGAACTCCGCCGCCCGTTCCGCGTGAAGCAGATGATGCAGGGTGACGGCGACCCGTACCGCAAGCTCGCCCTGCTGGCCTATCTCGACAAGGTGAAAGCCCAGGTGGATTCCGCGGTCACCGCGAATGCCGAACGCCAGGCCGCGCAGGCCCAGGAAGCGTCCTCCGCTCCGGCCGATTCTACGGCGGACAGCGTCGCGGTCGCCGACACGACAAGGCCCGCGATGCACTTCATGGTGGCGGAACGTTCGCCGGAATGGATTAAGTTCCGCATGGAATATATAGAATGGATCCGCGGGGTGCCGATGGAGGCCCGCGACAGCAACGAGGTGTACAACCGCGTCCGCGACCTCGTGGAAGTGGGCGCCTTCCCGGCCTCGTTCACCGACGAGTTCAACATCCTCGAAGTCGCCCGCGTCAAGGACTACCCGACGGCGGCGCGCCTCGTGGCGGATTTCTACGAGAAGTACGAAATCAAGGAAATGGACGAGTTCTTCCTCAGGAACGTGCTGCTCATCTCGCTCCTCGCGGGTGAATCCGAGCTCGCAAACGCTCTCTACCAGGATGCCATCAAGAACCACGAAAGTTTCTTCCCGGTAGAGAAGTTCCTCATCGAACGCGAAATCGTGAAGCTGCGCCGCGGTTCCATCCGGAAATAAGACCGCTCGCGCTAGAGTCTGGTGTGGCTTTTCTGGTCTGCGCTCGCTCTCGCCTTCGACGACCCGTTACGACGGGTCGCCTCCGGCTCACGGAAGCGGGCTCGATTTAAACCGGGCTCGACCTGGGTCGGGCTCTCGGGCTCTTTAGGCTAAAAAAATCGCGCGGGTTTGTGCCCGCGCTTTTGATTTTCGGTCGAAATTTTTGTATTTGCTAGAATAGGATTGTGAAGCCTACGGTAGCGTATGTCGTCAGGAAGTTCGATTCCCTGAAGGCGTTCTCGCCGCCGGAAATCAGGATCTTGTCCAGCAGGTTCGTGAAGCCTTGCACGATGCGGATGTTCATCTGCACCCAGCGGGTCACCATGTAACCGAGATCTAGAGCCGCACCCATTTCGAAGCTCGTCGTGGGGATGGTATTGCTGCGCGTGATTTTTTCGCCTACATCCTGGTTGAATTCCGACGATCCGGAGAGCTTGAGGCCGAGGTTCAGGCCGAGGCCCAGGAAAATGTTGTTGTCGACAAACGTGTAGCGAACGATGAGCGGGATTTCGAACATCATGATGTCGATTGACGCATCGTCATTGCCGAAGTCCGTCTCGGCCGCGTAGCGGTAATGACGGTAGGTGAATATCACTTCGGGAACAATGTTCAAGTTCTTGACCCCGAGCGGCAGCTGCATCAGCAAGCCTGCGGAACCCTGGTATCCGAGTCCCCATCCTTCGGTTTCGTGACCGATGAACGTGTTTGTACCGGCGCTTGCGTGCACGCCGAGCAGGATAGTACGCGCGAACCCTTCGGTACGCTGCTTGTTGATTTCGGCCTTGGAAGTCTTTTCCTTCTTGTACTGGGCGTATTCGGCTGCATACTCCTCGTCGTCGGCAAACTCGCTTGCTGCCGAACCGTCATACTCCACCGCACTGCCGTTGTCGGTAGAAGAGGTCGTTTCGTCGTTGTCGAAATCGTCAAACTCGTCTGCGAGGGAAGGCGTTGTTGCGGCGAGCAGGGCCGCGGCCATGAAGGGTACAATTCTCAGGTTCATGTTTGAATTATAACAAAAGAAAGTTAAACACCTTTCTTATTATAAATATATTTGCCGCAAAAAGGATGTGGCAAATATATTTTTACCTGATAACGGAACTTTTTATGCCTTTTTTTCGCGTTTTTCGGTGCTAGAGGTAAAGCGACAGCCCGAGGGTCACGTGTAACCCGTACAGCGATGCTTTCTTGAGCGCGATTTCGGAGACTTCGACTACGTCGTTGTTCAGGAGATTCGTGAATCTCTGCAGGAACCGCAGGTCAACGGAGAAGTTCCTGTTCACGAGGTAGCCTATTTCCACGATGGCACTGAGTTCGACACCAGCCGAGGGGAGCGGATCGTCCTTTGACGAGATGTGTTCCGTCGTCGTACTGGTACTGATAGTTTGGTCAAAATTGGAGGACCCGGCGAGCTTGATTCCCAGGTCTAATCCGATGCCGACTGTGATGTCGTTGCTTTCGAGGGCATACTTGAATATGGCGGGGACTTCGAAAAGAATCACGTTGAGCTGGGCTTCATCCTTCTCGCTGTAATCGTCATATTCGAAATCGTCATTGGCCTCGTAGCGGTAGCGGAAGTAGCTGAACTGGAGCCCGACGGAGAGTGACAGTTCGGGGATGCCGACTTTGGTTTGTGCGACAATTGCGGCCGAGGCCTCGTATCCGAGTCTCCAGTTTTCCGTTCTTTCGCCCAGGAGGAGCGTGTTGAAACCGCCGCCGAACCGGAAACCGAGCGTGAACCCGTTGGAAAAGCCTTCACGGCTTGCGCGGCTGAGTTCCGCGTTCTCGTTGGCGTAGCGGTCGTAGGTGTCGTCATCGTCGTCGTCGTACCTGCTGACGCTCTTGTCGTCCCTGCATTCAGGCAGGAGCGAGTCTGCCGGGGTGCAGTCCTCTTCGTCGCTGTCGTTTTCGGCTGTTTTTTCCTTGGCGGCAGTCGTGGTATCGCTTTCGGCAGAGGCTGCCGTTCCGGTTTCGGAGGTCGCAGCTGTTTCTGTCCCGTCACAGCCGTCCCCGATACAAGCGGGGGTCTCTTCGTTGTTCCCGTCGTTCAGTTCCGTGCTGCCCCCGTTCTGGGATGCAATCCAGGCAGAATCGACTTCGGCGGGGTACTCGTCCTGAGCGAGGGCGGAGCAGACTATCCCCGAAAAAAAGATGGCGGTAAGTACCCTAAGCAGTTTCATATCTTGAATTTATAAAAAATAGCGCGAAGAGCAAGTGGAAAATGCAAAATCGGCCGTGTTTTCGCACATTTTTCTTACAAACATGCAGTTTTGTTGCCTTCCTTTATTCGAATTAGGTATTTTAATTACCAAAATGAGGGCTTTACCCATAAGAAAGTTGTTTCTTGAAGCATAAACGCGTTTGTAGGAGGAGCGTTATGTCGGGATTCTTGGCAAAAAAACATTCATTCTCGCTCGGAACGGCCTGTGCGGCGACCTTCGGGCTGGCATTTTCTCTGACCGCTTGCGACGTTGTGGTCGGAGCCAGCAGTAAGGCTGTTTTCGACAAATATCCGGTAAATGAAAAACATTTAAGTTTTTACGATGAGGAATTAGATAAACTGGAGAATTTCCCAGTATGCGGTTCCGGAAACGAGGGCCGCATTGATTCGCTAAAAGGCGGAAATAGCAAGTACGGCTATGAGACGTACTACTACAAGTGCAAGAAAGGAATCTGGTACGAAACGGACGCAAGTGTAAACTGCAACACGGATGGAGTCAAGGTAGGCGATATTTGCAAAGTAAAAGTCGGAACGTCCAGTTGGATGAGCTCTGGCGATGGCGTGTGGAGGTACTATGTGTATGAAGGCAACGGTGCCTGGAAGGAAGCTGACGCTCGGGATCGTTGTAATGCGAGGGAAAAAACTGTGGGGACCATTTGCGTTATTGCAAAATCGACTCAATATCTTCACGATGTTTACCTCATTTACTCAGCTGACGGCGTTTGGGAAGAATTCATGACCCGCCAGATGTCTACACAAGGGGTGATATGGGAATATGGTCCCGGTTTCCAGATGCCCAAGGAATGTACCGCCGAAAATGAGGGTGCGAAGGAAAAATTCGTTTTTGGTGCGGAGCCGGATGCGATTACGCTATATTTCAAGTGCTCCAGTGGCGAGTGGAATCATCTAAATGATATTGATTACTATTGTACTACGGGAAACAATTCTGATGGCGATACGTGCTCGTTCAAACCGGATGAAAATGCGGTAGAAAGGTCCCATTGGATTATGAGCGAATCGGTGACTACCAAACCGGATTTGTTTACCTATTACTATTACTCAGGCAATTGGATGCAGTCTAGCGTTGACCCTGAATTCGGCTACTGCCCGGAGGATTATGGCCCGTATCTGTATAAAAAACATGGCGACGAATATTATACCTGTGTGTATGGAGATTGGAAACCTGCTCATCTTGTTCCGCATCAATATACGGACCCGCGTAAAGAGGGGTTGACCGACGAGGAATACGATGTGCTGGACTTGCCGTCCGAGGCTTCGGTAGGGGACCGTGTCGGCGGCCTGCTGGAAAATTGTTTTGATAATGTGGAACTACCACTGGGTGGGCCGAGTGAGTGGCGTTACGAGATGTATGACTACTGCATGTCGAAAAATTATTATCGCTATCGTGAGAGTGGCTCCTGGACGCTGGAAACGGACGAAGAATTCACAAATGATCCGGCCATGCATTATAATCTTGAATGCGCACCCGGAACGGAAGGCGCGGAATTTAGATTTTTGCCTGAGTCGAGAGATCCGGGAAGAATCTACAGACGCACCAGCATTCGATACGACACAGTCAACGTAAACGGAGCCGTTAGGGAACTCATTTATTGTGATGACGCCCTTGTTGGCTACAATTTCGGCCGCACGGAATAGAAGTTGCCTTAAAACGAGGTTCCTTTGCAGCTGGCCCCGCACTGCGGGGCTTTCATACGAAAAAAAATAATTTTTTCCCATGTGGATAAATTTGTATATTCATTGTATAAATCCTTGCTTACATTAGGAGAGTACTATGTCTGATGCATCGAAAAAAAGTGTGTTGTTTTCTTTAGCCAGTGTGGCTGCTTGCGGGCTCGTCTTTTCCCTTGCCGCTTGCGATGATTCCACATCGGTAGGTAACGATGAACCTGCCGATTCGTCTTCCTCGGTGACTGCGCCGGTATCTTCGTCTGCACCGGAATCTTCGTCTGATCCGGAAGCATGCGACAAGGAAGGCGCTATTGAGACGAGAGAAGATGGCAATGCCAAGTATGGTTTCAGCTATAAGTATTACCGGTGTGAAACGGGTGCTTGGACAGAAAAACCGGCATCGGTTCTTTGCGATACCGCCGGGGTATCTAAGGGTGGAATTTGTCGTGTGCAAACGCATTTTGCCGGTTCCCAGTTCGGCAAAAGTTCCTGGACGTGCTACAAGTATGCTGGCGAAGGCGCTTGGGAAGAAACGGATTGCCCTGCAGGCCCGGACAAAGAATGCAATGAAGAGAACAAGGGTGCAAGGGAACAGCTTACCTTAACCAACGATGCAATTTTTTATGAGTGCATGGGCGAAAAGTGGGCGGAAATGAGCATGGAGGATTACTATTGCGCTACGGGGAAAGAGTCCGTTGGAGATACGTGTTCTTTTGAACTGTCCGGTAAAAAATATTATTTCCGGTACGATAGCGTTGATACGGATGTCGGCAGGTGGACCGAGGGTACTTTTGATCCCGAATTAGGTTTTTGTACAGTGCGCGATGATATGTATTGGAAACGTCCGTATGCTAAAAAGGGCGAGGAATATTATTACTGCGCCGGCACGGCATGGCTGCCGACAAGCCTTGTTCCGCGGCAATACACGGATCCCCGAAAGGAAGGCCTGACGGACGAGGAATACGACAAGCTGGATTTGCCCAAAGACGCCAAGGTCGGTGACCGTGCGGATGGGTTGCTCGAATATTGTGATTTTAACAGAGATATGGGAAATTTGGAATCGCATGTCTACGATTTTTGTTACTCTGTCAATCACTACCGGTATCGCGAAGATGGTTCCTGGACAAAGGAAACTCTTGATGACAAGCATGAAGATGAGGTTAATCTAGACAGCTTGCCCTGTGGGGGATCCACATGGTGCTGTGCGGAAACAGAGGGGATGACGCAGAGAACGTTTTATGCCTTTGATCAGCCAGAAAGGCTCTATCAATGCGTTTCCGGTGAGGTTGTCTTAGTGGAATACCTCTGGAACCGGTATGAAGAGAAGGCTGCGGCAGAGTAGATTTTAAATAGTCAAGGGAGGCTTCAGTATGAAGTTGGTTCGTTGTAGTTCCGCTTTTGTGATGAGTTCGCTTGCCGTTTCCATGATGTTCGCGCTTGGCGCATGCACCGACTCCTCGTCTGGAACAGTGTCGGAAGGTCTTACAGACTCATCGGAAGGTCCTGTTGACGAAAGGTTTGCTGAGCTTAATGCTCGAGATGCCGCTTATTGCAACGCCCAGCATCCTGATGGACCTCCGTATGAATGTGATGAATCGTTGGAAATGGATGGGGCCTTCTATATCGATTCTGATTATAAAGCGGATGTGGAAGGAGACTGTATTTATAAGTGCAAACACAATAAATGGTCCGTCGTCTCCGCAAAGGATATTCCCGCTAATGCGAAAGCAATTTTTGATTATGAAGATCCCTACATTGATGAAACTCTTATATTGCAACTAAAAAAATGTAACTCCGAACACGAAGGGCTTGTCGATTCGGTATGCACTTTCGAAACCAAGGGCCGTTGTGCAGAATATAGTCGCTACAAATGTGAGCAGGGAACTTGGAACTATATGGATTTGAACTATTGCAACATAATCAATCCCAAAGATGGCGATGAATGCTGCATAGCCACAGATTCCATGGGTGTAAAGAAAAGCTTCCTCTCTGTTTTTACGACGTCTTATGGATGGGTACGAAAAGCGAGTTATAGCGATTCCGAATGCAAGGATGTTGTTCGGGAATATGATGTCTGTTCGGAGCCCAAAGAAGCGTGCACCCAGTGTGACGCCGGAAAAATTGACTCCATGACGTCGATAAATTCTTCAAATACGTGCTATGCGATGTGTACTGCAGGGAGTTGGGTTATGCTGTCTGAGACGGCAGAGCAAATTGCGGTTCGCGAATATTGCGGTCCGGCTAGTGATGGTGGTTATCTATGCTGCTATCCGGAATCCCCTGAGTCAGATGATGGCATCTTCTATCAATCTGCTGCCAAAAGTATATTCAAAAGGGATTATTACACGTACAGGTATGGATCTTACTTTGAGGTCGGAGAGTGGAGAAAAACAGGAGAATCGTGTAAGGTTAGCGAACTTCCGAGACCAGAGTGGGAAATACTTTTCCCTGTGGAATATAATTGTGCAGACAAGGCAGAGTAGAATTGTAAATACACGTTTTGTGGATATCTTGTCCCGGGATTGCAAGCCGCAATCCCTTTTTCTTTCTATTTTTGTTCCCGAAAAAAATTAAAAGGATAAGACTATGGCAAAGTATAATCCGCAAGAGATCGAAACCAAGTGGCAAGCCTACTGGGAAGAACATCAAACTTTCAAAACGGGCGAAGATAAGTCCAAGCCCAAGTATTACTGCCTGGACATGTTCCCGTATCCGAGTGGCGCTGGCCTCCATGTGGGTCACCCCGAAGGTTACACCGCTACAGACATCATCTGCCGCTATAAGCGCAGCCGCGGCTTCAATGTGCTCCACCCCATGGGTTGGGACGCTTTCGGTCTTCCTGCTGAACAGTATGCTATTCAGACCGGTACGCATCCGGCCATTACGACCAAGAAAAACTGCGACAATTTCCGCCGCCAGATCAAGCGTCTTGGCCTCTCTTATGACTGGAACAAGGAAGTCAACACCACCGACCCGAAGTACTACAAGTGGACGCAGTGGATTTTCAAGCGCCTTTACGGCACCTGGTTCGATGAAGACCAGCAGAAGGGCCGCCCCATCGAAGAACTCCCGATTCCCTCTGATGTAGAAGCCAAGGGTGCTGCTGAAGTCCGCAAGTACAAGGACTCTAAGCGTCTCGCTTACTACGCCGACGCTCAAGTGTGGTGGTGCAAGCACTGCAAGATTGTGTGCGCCAACGAAGAAGTCCTGAACGACGGTTCCCACGAAAAGTGCGGCACCAAGGAAGTGGAACGCCGTAACCTCAAACAGTGGCTCATGCGCATTCCGTTGTATGGCGACCGCCTGCTGAAGGGCCTCGACAAGCTCGACTGGCCGCAGGGCGTGAAGGACATGCAGAAGAACTGGATCGGCAAGAGCTTCGGTGCTGAAGTGGATTTCCCCATCGCCGATGCCGAAGGCAAGCCGACGGAAAAGAAGCTCCGCGTTTACACGACCCGTTGCGATACGCTGTTCGGTGCTACCTACATGGTGGTGGCTCCGGAACACGCCATGGTGCCGGAACTCACGACTGCCGAACAGAAGGCCGCCGTGGAAGAATACGTGCACGCCGCCGCTCTCAAGAGCGACCTCGACCGTACGGAACTCGCCAAGGAAAAGACCGGCGTGTTCACCGGTTCCTATGCCGTGAACCCGCTCACCGGCACGAAGATTCCGGTGTGGGTCGCCGACTACGTTCTGACCGGCTACGGCACGGGCGCCATCATGGCTGTGCCTGCCCACGATACCCGTGACTTCGACTTTGCAAAGAAGTTTAACCTGCCCGTCATCTGCATCATGGAACCCGATGCAAGCTGCCCCGAAGATGTTCGCCCGAAGGTTCTCGCTGGCGAAGCTTGCTGGGCTGCCGACGGCACCTACATCAACAGTGAAAATGCTACCCTCTGCCTGAACGGCCTCAACAAGAAGCAGGGCATTGCCAAGGTCATCGAATGGCTCGAAGCCAACAAGATCGGTAAGGCCACGGTGAACTACAAGCTCCGCGACTGGCTCTTCAGCCGTCAGCGTTACTGGGGTGAACCGTTCCCGATTATCCACTGGGAAGATGGCGAAATCTCTACCGTCGATGCTTCCGAACTTCC
>NZ_JAFZKX010000040.1 GCF_017551775.1 Fibrobacter sp.
ATTCATTTTAAATCCTTTGAAATTGTTGTGATGCAGTTGGCAGACCGCATTTCAATAATAGTCAAAGGATTTTTTTCATGACCGCCAGAAGGCTTTTACGGAACTACCGGCGTAGCCGGTAGTTTTCTTATACACAAAAAAGACCGCCACCTTCGCAGTGGCGGTCTTGTAAAAAAGCCCTAAAGCCTACTTCACGATTTTTGCGTCCTGAACCTTCTTGCCGTTCAGTTTGCCGGAAGGATTGGCCGGAACATTGTTCCTGTTCAAAATCTTGTACTGGACGATAGTCCAGATGTTACTGATAATCCAGTAGAGCACGAGGCCGGAGGGCATCACCGCGCTGAAGACGAACATCATGGCGGGCATCATCCACACCATCATCTTCTGCTGGGCCGGGTCCATGCCGGCGCTGCCGCTCATGGTGATCTTCGTCTGGAAGTAGGTCGTCACGACCATGATCCACGGGAGAATCGCAAGGCCCGCAGGCATGATGAACGGGATAGAAATTCCGCTCCACACCACGTCGATCTTGCTCAAGTCGGTAATCCACAGGAATGCGGGCATGCCGCGCAGTTCAATCGCGCGCCCGAGCACAAAGAACAGGCCCATGAAAATCGGCATCTGGAACAGCATCGGCAGGCAGCCCGTGCAGCTGGAGAACGGGTTCACGTTGTTCTTCGAGTAAAGTTCCATCATGGCGGCCTGCTTCTTCTGCGGGTCGCTCCTGTACTTCACGTTGATCTCGTCCATCTGGGGCTTGAGCGCCGCGAGACCGCGGGTAGCCTTCATCTGCTTGATGGTAAAGGGAGTCGTGAAGGCGCGCACGATAATCGTGATAAGGAGGATGGCCACCGCGTAGTTCGGGATAATCGAGTAGAAGAACTTGAGCAGTTTCAGGAGCCACTTGCAAATCCACACGAACCAGACGCTGGAACCGAGGAACCACTTGGAACCCGTCACGATAATCTTTTCGTAATCCTGGCCGAACGCTTCAATTTCATCCCACTGGAGCGGGAGAACCATGAAGTTGAACGCCACGGAATCGGCGCGCACGCCGTCGGCGATGGTAAGGCTGTAGGTACCGGGATCGGACTTGCCTTCGGCAGTGACATTGATATGCTTGGCCTTCACCTTGGCCGGCACCGGGCTATCGAACTGTACCGACATCGCCACATACTTGCGGCGCATGCCCACCCAGTAGTAATCGGCCTCGTCGAGGGTCATGGCGTCGGTAAACGATTCGCGCTCGGTGATGTTGTTGTTCTTGTAAATGACTTCGCTGAAGAAGTAGCTCGCACCGCCGAGGCTCTTGCCCTTCGGGATGACTTCCGTTTCCTTCATGCCGCCATTCCACGAAAGTTCGTAGGCGGTGGGGTTGAACCCGACAAACTTGTTCACCTGACGGACGGCGGCGCCTTCCTTCGTAAAGCCGTAACTGCGCACGACCTTGTTGCCGTTCACGTCGGCAAAGGTAAATTGCACGCTCGTATCGGCATCCACCGTAATCCATTCCGGAGCATCGACTGCAAACAAGGCTTCGCTCAGGTCAGCCCCGCCAAGCTTCAGGTCCAAGGCGCCAAGCGTCGTATCCTGGATGAGTTCGGGGTAGTTGCCGGCACTGTCCTTCAGCGCCTTCACGATGACGCTCTGGACCTTGCCGCCCTTGTTGGAGAGCGTCATGATGAACTTGTCCGTCTCGACGGTCACCGTGCGCGGGACAATCGCGGGAGCCGGGGCAGCCACGGAATCGGCAGCGGCGACATTCGCGGAATCGACGACAGCGGCACTGTCGGCAGCGACAACGGCGGCCCCGGAATTCTGCGGGGCGGCGCCAAGCACGGGAGGTTCCTTCTCTTCGGGCTTGTTCACCGGGAGCACCAGTTCGGAAGGCTTGCCAGCTTCCGCAACCTGTGCCGCGGCAGCCTTCTGTGCTTCCGCCTGGGCGGCGCGGGCCTTAGCCTTGGCCTCTTCGTTCGAGGCATTCATCGTCATCCACACGATGATGATTGCCGCCATGAGTATGGAACCAATAATGGTATTCTTATTCATCTCTATTCCTTCCTGGGCGGAACCGGATCATAGCCGCCCTTGCAGAATGGGTTGCATCTCAGAATTCTAAAAGCCGCAAGATAGAAACCTTTGAAGGGTCCGTGGACCCGAAAAGCCTCTATCGCATACTGGGAGCAGGTCGGCCTAAACCTGCACACCCCGTGAAAAAAGAACGGATGGACCAGCTGGTAAAGTCGAATCGGCGCGATCAGCACCTCCACCAGCAAATCCCTAGCCTTCGTGAGCATTCTCCGAACCACCTTCCGGCAACGCCCATTCCATCTTGCGGAATATCTTCAGGGCAGATTCCCTGAGGCGTTCCGGCGTCATTTCCTTGGACGAGTCGTTCACGATGACCATCGCCCAAACCGGCTTGCTTATGGCGGGGACCATCCCGAAGAACAGCGGTCGCAGGATTCTACGGCACTTGTTACGGTAGACCGCGTTCCCGTTCTTCTTTTTCGCCAAAAAACAAAAACGACAAAAACCGTCCGGGCTGTCAATCCATCGCATCGACAGGGACGGTGCGCGGACGAATTTCCCTTGGACGGCTACTTGCCGATAAGCAGGCTGGTTTGGCAGCCGGTAAGAACGCAGAGCGGCCATATGGCCCACCCCGACTTACTTCTTGTAGATGGAATCGCTGATGGTGAGGCGCTTGCGACCCTTGGCACGACGGCGGCTCAGGACGGCACGACCCCAGCGGTCTTCCATGCGGGCCATGAAACCATGCTTGTTGACGCGCTTACGATTGTGAGGCTGGAATGTTCTTTTCATGATAAAACCTTTTTCTTTGCAAAATTTTGAGCCACAAAAATAGCAAAAAATCCGCATATATCAAGGGGTTGCGCCACCGCTATTGACCTTTTTTAACGGCATCCTGGCCTATCCCCAGGAACGTCCGTAATTAACCAACAATCTATCAACAGGGTTTATGTTTAGTCCGTCATCGCGCGGACCTGGTTCTTGTAGCGCGTTTTGAAACTGTCAAGGAGGGAATCCACCTTCTTCAGCAGGCGCTCGCGGTCGAACTCGTTCTCGTCGCGGCAGGGAACAAGGCCGCCGCTGATAGTGATGCGCAGGCGCGAGTCGAAACTCCAGGTAAGGTTCGAAACGCTCTCGCGGAATTCATCCGCGCGCACGAAGGCGTCGACATCGGAATCGACCGCCATGATGTAAAGGAAGGTATCCTCGCCATAGCGCGCACCGCACTCGCCCACGTCCTCGTTGACGTTCTTCCACAGGGCATGCGCCACATCGCACACGATCCTGTCACCCATCACGTGGCCATACGAATCGTTCAAGTTCTTGAAGTCGTCGATGGTGAACATGAACATGTAGAACTTCTCGCGGCTATGCCACACGATGTTCTCGAGGTACTGGATGACATGACGGCGGTTGTAGAGCTCGGTGAGGGAATCGTGCTTGGACTGGTAATCCAGCTTGTTCAGGAGGCGTTCCCTCTGGATGCGCTCGTTCACGTACGCGTTTATCGCAAACGAGCAAATCAGGAACAGGCTCAAGGCGACAAGCACGTAGTTGGACGCGTAGTCCAGGTAAATGATGTCCCAAGACGGCTTGATCGGAATCCAGTCGGGATGAAGCCAGGCGACAGCGAAAACCAGAAAGCCCGAGATTATCGTAAAGGTCGCCGAAAAGAAGCGGATCCTACGGTTGTCGATAAAGCTGCTGAGGAAGGGTCCGACCAGCAGGTAGTACGGCCCGGCGCTATCCGTCGCGCCGCAGAAGAAGAACTGGACGGGCGAATAAATACACGAATAATAGATAATCAGGATAAAGAATCCGGCGGAGTAGTAGCCCGTCTTACTAACGAACAGCGCCACCACGACACTCACGACCACGTTCGCAAGGCACAACATTTCCGCCGAGCGGTTGACCTGTTCGGCCATGGTGATAAAGGTCCCGAAAATGGACACGATGATGACAATACCCTGGATAATCCAGAACAGCTTCT
The DNA here is from genome assembly GCF_017551775.1 of Fibrobacter sp. Classification (NCBI taxonomy): domain Bacteria; kingdom Pseudomonadati; phylum Fibrobacterota; class Fibrobacteria; order Fibrobacterales; family Fibrobacteraceae; genus Fibrobacter; species Fibrobacter sp. The sequence continues at coordinate 4,025 of NZ_JAFZKX010000040.1, forward strand.
GCTCCAGAGTCTCGAGGTTGTCCCAGAACCTTTTAATGCGTACTACCATATAATGTCCACACTCTTATATCTAATATAACTAGAGATTTACCAAAAGGGACAAAATTTGCCAAAATTATTTTATATTTCCGTAGAGAAAACGACAATAACATCACGGCAGGCATACAATGGAACTCACACCGCTCGACATCCGAAACCAGACATTTCACAAGAAATCGTTCGGCGGCATCGACGCCGAAGAAGTCAAGGCTTTCCTGGAAACCGCAGCGACGGCTTTCGAGCAGCTCTCCCGCAACCGTACCGACCTGAACGAACGCCTGAAGATTGCCGAAGAGCGCGTGAACTACTACCATCAAATCGAGAAGACCATCCAGGACGCGGTCATCACCATGCAGCGTACCGTGGACGAGGTGAAGGCGACCGCCGAGAAGGAAGCCGAAATCATCATCGCCGAGGCGAAGGCCAGGGCCGTCCGTGAAGTGGAGTCCACCAAGAAGCAGGCCGAAGACCTGCGCGCCGAAATTGAGCAGCTGAAGCAGCTCCGCAGCAATTACTTCATCCGCTGCCGCTCGCTTATCCGCGGGCAAGAAGAACTCCTCGCCGCCATGGAAAACGACCAGAGGGAATTCGACGCCCCCGCAGCGGCCAACCCGCCCAGGACAGCGACTCCGGGCGTTTCCTCCAGCGGGAACGTCCTCGCCTAGCATGCGCGTCAACATCAAGGTACATGCGCGGAGCAAGCGCGAAAGCGTGACCCCGCAACCCGACGGAAGCCTCAAGGTCGAAGTGAAGGCGCCGCCCGTAGAGGGCGCCGCGAACGAGGCCATCTGCGAACTGCTCGCAGAGCACTTCAAGGTGCACAAGCGCGACGTGAAAGTCGTCCTCGGCTCCACGAACAACAAGAAAGTCGTCGAAATCGCCGAGATATAATCAGGCCCCTCCCGCATCATTCCATATACGGAAAAGCCCCAGGATAAACCTGGGACTTTTGATTTTATCTAGGAAAGGAGATCTACTTGGTCACGGAGAACCGGAACATCTTGCCGCCGCGGAGAGGCTTCGCAATGAACATCCCGCCGTTACGGACAAGCCCGGCCGTCTTCGCCCTGACATCGGCGAGACCCGCAGCCTCGATACGCCCGAGGAACATGCCCGTCACGTCGTAAATACCGTACGCAACAGGCGACTGGCCCGCATCAAATCGGGCTCCCAAGAAATCCGGATTGCAAGGTTCCTCCGTGCACTGGCTGGAACCGTTCGAGAATGCAAAATAGTCCACATCGAACCAGGAGCCAGTCACCGTCATGCGGAGGATATGCTCGCCAGCCGGAAGGGGAACAATCGCCTTCACGTCCGTAAACTCATCCCAGCTCGTTCCTGATACCGGAACTTCGGCAACAGAATTTCCATCTACGGAAAGCGTGAAACTCGCAGTCGAATTGTCCGTCGCCACGGAGGCAACCATCGAATAGTCACCCGCCTCCTTCACGTTCACGGTATATTCGAGCCATTCGCCTTCCTGGTTGTGGCCCACGACATAACCCGTCGCCTTCTTGTAGACGTCGACGCCCGTACCTTCACGGTAATCGTTGCATTCAGCAGTCTTGCCTTCGTCCGTACAGGCGTGGTTTTCCGAATCGGCATCGTTGTAAGTCTTGTTTTCCTTGCCCGTACCCGGAACGTCGAAGTTTTCGGCCTCGATCTTGCCCGGGAGTTCAACGGCCTTGCCGCCGAACGGCTCACGCGGCACAGGGTCGGCGGGCGTTCCCACGCCCACGAGCGTCACGATGCAATCCTTGTTGTTCGTGTTGCCCGCATCCATCGTAATCGTCACTTCGCCATTCTTGACTTCGATTTCGCCTTCGTCCTTAGCGTTTTTCGCCTCGCTGGTGGTGTACATACGGAAGGTCTGGACATCGGCGCCCTGCACCTTTACGGTCACGGTCTTGGAATTCTTGTAATCGCGGTTCACGAGCACCACTATCACGGAGTCGCCTTCAGAACTCTTGTAGGCAGAAGCGAACAGGTTGGCTTCGGGCTTGGCAGTCGCACCCACGCGGATTGCCCCCGGACGGACAAAGCGGGCGAACTGGCTCATCACGTAACCGCGCTTGGAAATCTTGCCGATTTCGTTCTGCGGCACCTGGAGCTTGTTGCCAAAGTCCTTTTCCATAATCAGGCCGTAGCAACGGCGGATGTACCACCAAGTGTACTGGTTGAAGTTGCCCACGACCATGGCTCGGTGGATTTCGTAACCCACATCCATGGCATTCACGGTATCGCGCTTGTTCTGGTTCGCCTGGTCACCCGTATTGCGAATCGTACGCCAATCATTACCGCTTCCCTGGCTTTCGGTATAGTGTTCCGTCATCCAGCGTTCAATGCCCTTCTGGTCGGCCAGCTTGTATTCAAAGAAGTTGTCCTGGGTATTTCTGTCACTCGCGTAGAAGTGCGCACCGAGAATATCCCAGTTCTTGAGGGCACTGGCGTCGTTCAGCACCTTGTTGTAGAGGTTCTTGTCGTATCGGAAGGATTCCGTCGAAATCACCTTGGTGCCGTTCTTGCGCATCTGATCGGCATAACCCTTGGTGAAGTTGTAAATTTCGTCGGCGCTCCAGCAGGCCCATTCACCGCACCAGTCAGGCTCATTGCTGATGGAGATGGCATACAGGGGAACACCCTGTTCCTTCATGTACGCCGTAAAGCTGTTCAGGTGATCCACGTACTTCTGGTAGTTCGACGAACTTATGTGCTGGTTCGCCCCCGCATACGGGGAAGTCCACGGAGTCGCGTACAAAATAAAGTCATCGCCGGCATACTTCTTGGCGTACTTTGCGGCATTCACTTCCTTGTTGAAACTGCCGGAATTTGCGTATACCGGAATGCGGAGCGTGTTGAGACCGATCGTGCCCTCGCCCGTTCCAAACGCAATCTTGGCATCGGCTTCGGAAAGGCCACCACCGCCCTGCCATTCGTTATGCACCATGCCACCGAAACCGCGGATAACCTGGTGCTCTTCGCTCACGTCGACATTGACCGTCGATGCGAAAGCCATGGCGGCAAAAGCGCCACAGCCAATCGAGAGAGAGACATTCTTGAAACAACTCATATCAAACCCTATTTCCAAACAGAAGTCCGCAGGATTGCGGTCCCATGCTCTAAAAATACCCGCCCAAAACCCGTTTTTACCCGTCTTCGGCAGATTTTCCCTTTACGTTTTGGTAACGAAAACAAGCTAAAAACCGCAAAAAAAAGGAATCAGACATTGTTTCATCAGAAGCGAGCCATCCTTTTGTAAAAAAAAGATAAAGCCGCAGCATTTCACGATTAAAACAAATTAGATTTTGTCAAAAAAAAATGTATGGGCTAGTTTTGGCACATAAAATTCAATTACAATACGTAATTTGGGCCATACTCAAAACCACAATGAGAAAACATGCAAAAAATAGTATCTATAATTTTACTTTCTTTGGCTAACTTAGCAAACGCAATCGTCGTCTATACATTAGACGAGCAGTATTCACAAGTAGATCAAACGGTCCTAAGATTCAGAATAGAAAACAATTCCAGCGATACTTTGAATGGTGTTGAACTACGTTATCATGTCGTCCAAAACACTTCAAACATAGACGAACCAGATTTGTATTACCTTCCCGGAGGCATGGCCAACTGGTCTTTTGATGATTCCGTCAATGCGACCCTTGTCATCTACTTTCCAACAACCATTCTTTATCCTGGAGATACTTTAGGTGGTATTTCTGGTTTTTCAGTAGGCCTTCATAACCATAATTGGTCCATATGGACAAAAAGCGATGACCCATCCCAGCCAAAATCCAACACATTCACCATTGCGAACAATGTGGAAATAATGTCTGGAGGTCAATTACTAATGTCCGATGTTGAAAAACACGCCGGTTGCCCCTCCATCCAGTTTATCGAAATACAAAAGGATTCCGTTTCGCTGCTGGTTCTACAACAATCTAGTTCCGATTCACCTTTGATAACCATCAAAAACAAAAACGGATATTTAGTAACCGCAAATCTTAATGCTACTGAGTTCGATTCAATAGGACAAAAAATTTGGCATGGATACATGCCCACCCAAGACTCTATCGAACATCGCGGAGAATTAACAGCAGAATGTAACGGCAATATTTTGGCTTATTTTGCATATGGTTGGAAACCAACAAATGCAGCAGCTGCTGTATCAAAAAAACTTTGGGAATCAGCCGAAACCTTTGTAAAAGCCGATTTTGACATGGGTTTCAATCAAGGCTTAATTGAGGGACAACGCATAGCCTTACAGAAGGATTCTTTAGGAAAATTCCTTGATGCTAAACAAGCTGCAAATTGGAAATTCTACCGATCATGGGAAATACCTGGCGAAAACCCAATGCCCACAATCCGAACCCAAATGCTAATGCGATACAACCAACAAGATATTGATTCGCTCTTTCTTGAATGGAGCCCAATCGAAGGCTGCGATCTATATCATCTTATTGTTATACAGGTTTCAACCGCAAACGATTCCGTTGTATACGGAGACACAATTGTTTCAAAACCCACAGAAAACACTTCAATCAAAATTGAGGTTCCTTCCGCTGGAAAATACATTTGGTATGTGGAGCCTCTTGTTGAAGTTGATATGAGCGAAGAGGACGAACGTAAAGAATACTACTATGTCAATGGAGATGTTATTTCTCATGAGCCTCGTCGTGGGCTTTGGAAAAGATTTGAAAATTGGGCAAAAAAGACCGTATCAAACGTTGTTCAAACGTTTACCCCCATTACATATACTCTTATCAATGACGGAAGTCTAATCGACAATATTGGGACTTCCATTGCTCATCTTAATCCCATCGGAATAATCCTGACTTTCGTTCCAACCCAAACAATGCATGAGAAAGTCAACATTATAACGAAAAACATGAAATGGCTCCAAGAAACGTATAAAGAAGAATATATACATGAAGCTCTCCCAACAAATGCATGCTTTGGATCGAGTGCTTTTTGTGCAATGAAAGATACTAGAATGCTTGCCGAAAACTGGAGTGTCGGTTTTAATGAAACAAACTGGGATAAAATCTTTCTAAAATATACTGTCAATGGAAATATAAATGATGCCGTTCGTAACCGCTGCTGGCTCACAATGGCCCAAATGATAAACCACTACAAGGGAGGAAATATTGCATCTGACGAGATTCTTTATAATGTAAGAGGCGGATTTAGCAACACCACAGGAAGCAATCCTATAGAATCAATGCAATCCGTCAGTTATGCTCTTAAGCAGACATTATTGGATCAAACTTTATATACTTTTTTTGTAAACGCATACCATTCGATGGGTGTTTTACCTACAGATAATGGTTGGACATCTATTTTTCCCATTTCACATACAGTTGTGAACACATCCATTGACGGCTGGCTAGTCGGGACACCAAGACTCAATACCATTATCAGCACAATAGAATCCGGCAATGTTCTTGGAGTCTCTCAACTAAATGACGGAGCGGGTGGCTTTCACGCTATGGTTCTTAATGGGTACAGAATAGACACTGATGGCAAAGTCTACATCCATTTGTTAAATACTCATAATATGGGCGAAGAAGAATGGCGATATTATTGCAACATTTCTTTTCTTGGAGTGGATCTTGTCGCACAATTTATCGCTAATGGAATAGGACAATTTATTGACTATTTAAGAGAATTAGGCGAAGAAGAATCTCCCTTAAGCGGAGACATGTTTATTACTTATTACATTCCTCCTTTTTATGCAAACGGACGTCTCACAGACGAAAGCATATTCAATGATTCTGATGGTGACGGCATAGTCGATATTGACGAGAATAAACGATTCAGAACAAATGCTTTTAATCCTGATTCCGATGGTGATGGAATAAATGATTATGACGAAATTTATGAATACAAGTTGTGCGAAACATATAGTGGGAAATTCATGCCTCACATTGAAGTTTCCTTTGACGAAGATGGCAACAAAAAAATCAAAATCCACAATGAGCCACAACTACAATACAGAACACAATCTGATTTTGATCAGGATGGTCTACATGCTGCTATAGATCCAGATTCCGACGGAGATGGCTATTGCGACATTGATGAAAAAGGGTTTATAGGGAACTTAGAAATTCACAATTGCGAACGATTTGATGCATCAAAACATCCAGATGGAGTTATTCCAAAATGCAGAGATAATACAGTCGCTCTACTCGCAAAGGAAAAAATACAACTAAACGACAGGGCAACCTGCGTTTCTTTGAATGGCTCCCATTGTCCCGTCGCATCATACGGAACAGCATTCAACAATGTCTACGGAGTGAGTCTTGGCGTAAGCGCTTTCGTAGGCAATATCTACTCTGCAAAATCAATTTTATTGCGCGACAGAGCTAACGTATATGGAAACATAGAAACAGGCGGTTCTGTAGTCAAGCAAAGTTCCACATCCATCATTACAGGGAGAGTGGTTGAAAATTCCATATTATCCTCAGCCTATACAAATCTTTACGCATCAGTTCTTGACAATGCAACTCACAACATCGATTTTACAATATATCGCCAACATTCTGTTAATTCGAATGAAATTACATCCTCCTACATTTTTGGAATCGGCGCAAACAATACTGATTTCAACTTTAACTCAGGCTCAAATTTAATATTTGATTTAACCGGCAATCTACTTGCTGGGTCCCTAAAATTCCAAGATGGAGCAAGATTGTACGCACCAACCGAGAACGTGGTATTTCATATAGGAAACGACTTCCAATGGAATGGAAAAATTGTGACCGACAATATGGTTTCTGCCGCACAGCATATTATGCTTTACTATTATGGAACCAACAAGGTGTTCGTACAAACGGATTTTGCAGGAACAATCATTGCGCCCAATGCTGAAGTTGTTGTTGGTCAATCAGGCAAACACTTTTATGGGGCCATATTCGCCAAAAGTATCGTGATTCACCAAAACACTATGGTTACTTGGGTTCCATTTGTGGAATCAACACCAAATACTATTATAGCAAAAAAAAATCTTTTGAATCAAAAATACACTATTAATTTTTGGAGGATATAAACATGCAAAAGATATCTAGCATACTCTTCTTTATGGTTATCAGCAGTCTCCTCGGATGTCAAACAGAAGAATTAGAATGTACTGATTCCAATCACTTTATCAGCTTAAACGTTTTAACGGCAGATAATGTTGACAGCATTCATTTTTTACTGAACAATAGAAATATTTGCCACGGGAATGTCGGTAATTTCTACAATTTACTTATTTGCGGAGATTCGTCCGTAAACGGGTATTTGAGCGCAATAGAAATTGACGATCCATCAAAAAAATGTGAAATATCGGACAAAAAAACTATATGGAAAAATTTCCACTGTTTCATCGGCAATTCTTCGGATGAAATAGATGTTGATTCTAGTGCATTAAGTCTAGAAATCTTTACTGCGACAGAAAAATCAACAATAAATATTTCTCAAGTTATTTCGGGTGGGCTGTATATAAACATCCTTCCCGAATCTGATACTACAAAATGGTTTGGGTATGAACAAAATCCCATAAGGCCATATTTTAGCGAATACCAAGCACCATCTTCGTCAACACGCTTGGGCTGCAATGATGGTTACTGCGTAGCAGCGTTGCCTATAGTCGAAAAAGAATTCTGCTTCGACAAATAAAAACCGCAAAAAAACACCCCCGAGCAAAGCCCGAGGGTGTTTTTTCTGGATGTGTGGTTTAGGGATTCTGTTTCTGGGCTACTTTGCAGTAGACACCATGAATTTCTTGTTGCCGACCACGGAGCGGAGCATGTACACGCCCTGCTTGAAGCCCGCCGCCTTCAGGGTCTCAGCGGCAGTACCGGCATCGAGTTCGACGCTTCCGAGGCGCTTTCCGGCAAGGTTATACACATTGTAAGTCTTTGCCGAAGTCACGTTGAATTGGGTGGCGTGGAGGGCAAAAGTCGAAATATCACCCAAAGAGAACCAGTCGACGTTCACGTTGTCACCCGTGACAAGCAGACGGATAACGTGCGTTCCCTTGGTAAGCGTGGCCTTGCCGCCATCGAATTCCTTATAGACGCTCCAGTCTTCGCCAGTCTGCGGAACCTTGATGGTATCGCCGATAAGGGTCTCTCCATCGAGCAAGAAGCAGAAGCTTGCGCCATTTTCCATGCCGGTAGAGGCAGAAACCTTGATGTCATAAGAACCGTCAGCCGGGACATCGACGGTGTATTCGAGCCATTCGCCCGAAGCCGTGTAACCGATTGCCATACCCGTACCGCCCAGCACGATGTCTACACCCTGGTCCGCACGGAAATCGGCATCGCCCTGGTTTTCGCCTTCGGAATCGCTGTAGGAATCCACATCGCCGCCGCGGCCAGTGCCAGGAATATCGTACTTTTCAGCTTCAATCTTGGCCGGAAGCTTGATAGCTTCGCCATCGTACGGCTTCTGCGGTTCGGGAGGCGTAGTGCCGCTCCCTTCGAAGCCCCAGGCCTTGATAGCCATCGTGGAATCCTTATCGCCCTTGAACACCAGGAATATCTGGTCTACAATGCCCTTCAGGCCTTCGACATCGCACTTGTTTTCGGCAAAGGTAGACTTGTTGCCGGTATTCTTGAGAGTGCAAGTGCCAGCCAAAGTACCGCTAGCAGAACCCGTGTGGATTTCAACCTTGTTGCCGTCGGCAGCGCTTGCCGCCTGCACCACAAAGCCCGTGGCCGCGGTACCAAAGTCAACACCGCTCACGCGGATCCAGGATTCCTTGGAAGAAAGCGGGAGCAACAGGTGTTCGGCAACCTTGCCCGGGCTCCAGTTAGAACGGCTACGGATGCCCTTCTGCTTGGAGCTCGTGAGTGCCGGATACCAGTCATACGGATCGAAGTTCTCGATCTGCTTCGGGCCTTCCTTCGTGAAGGTCAGTTCCTTCATGGTGCCGTCGTTGTTGTAGTAAAATTCGTCCACGCTCACGCTACGGTGGTAGGCAGGAGTCGGGTTCGCCTTGCCGTCTTCGGCCGGGATCTTTTCGAGGCCGTCGTAACCGTTGGCAATACGGCGATCATGGTAAGCAACGTACCAGTGGCCCTTGAATTCGGCAATGCCATGGTGGTTGTTGTTGTTCGCGTTGATATTCTGGCCGCCAATGCTCGGGTTGCCCATGAAGATGCCCTTGTATTCATAGGGACCCATCGGGTTCTTCGACATACCATAGGCAATGCGCAAATCGGCAGTACTGTAAGAGAGGTAGTAGTTGTCTTTGTACTTGTGAATGTAGGACGCTTCCATGGCCTTCGGACCACCGATTTTCAGGTGGGTCTTGGTGCTTACATCGAAGCCCTTCATGTCCGCATTCAACTTGTAAATGTTGAAAATATCGTTATTGTTGTTTGCTGCCGGGCGAGAATTGCTTTCGCCACCACCAAAGGTGAAATAGCCCGTGCCGTCGGTATCGAAGAAGATTGCCGGGTCGAAGCACCAGCCGATGCCATCGCAGTCCGCAATGCCGCCGCCCCAGTTGTTGATGAGTTTCTTTTCCCCTCCAAGAGGGTTCGTCCAGGGACCAGCAATGCTGTCGGCGCCAATAAGGCCGATACCGCCACCACCGCCATCGGGGAACACGATATAGAGCCTGCCGTCCTTAGGATTCACGGCAATGCCGGACGCCCAGATGGCATCGATACCGCTGACCTTGCGGGCATCGTAAATGATGCCGAAATCGGTCCAGTTTTTCATGTCCTTGGTACGGAAGCCGTAGAGGGCCTTAATTTCGTAACCGCTGGCGTTTGCCGGAGCCGGGTCGTCAGAGTCGGTAATGACGTAGAAATACGTATCGTCGGACGCCGCACCCGGGTCCGCAAGATAGTGGTAGCTGGAAATCGGATTATCGGCCAAGGTTGCCGTGGCGAGAAGTCCCACGGCAACCAGGCCGAACTTTCCCATACAATAACTTTTCATATACACATCCATTTTTAAAAGCACATTGTTGAAATGTCTGCTAACTATAATCTACCCCTAAAAAACGCCTTCTTTACCCCCCAAAAAACACATTCCATTGACTTTTTATCCATAACGACAACAAAAACGTTTTTTTGAATTTTTTGAGTAAAAAAGATGCGGGAGGGGCCCCAGCTCGGAGTTGCGAAGGCCGCACGGGCCCCTCCCTGCACCCTCCCCATCCTGGCGCAAGCGCCAACCTTACGGCTCAACCATGGTCATACAAGTATGACCGCGGCACTCGCCTTAACAGGTTGTGGCCGACGCTTTTCGGGCAAAAATTCGCTTATTTCCGGTCTTTTTCTCTTAAATGCAAGAAAAAGACCGTTTATTGCACAAAAAAAACATCCCGGAGCGGGTCCGGGATGCCTTTTAAAGTCTAATTTGCCGTTTTTTGTTAAAAAACGCAGTTTTGGGATTATTCGGCGACTCTGGCCATGAATTTCTTGTTGCCGCGGACGGAACGGAGCATGTAAACGCCCTGCGGGAAGCCGGCAGTGCGGAGCGCATCCTGCACCTTGCTGCCTTCCAGGTCCACGGTACCCACCAGGGTGCCCTTCAGGTCGAACACGCGGAACGCATTGGAACTCATCGCATTCAAGTGGACCGTTTCGCGGAGAGAAATCGTGCCAATCGGTTCGGGATCGGTAGCGTCCTTGCCTTCGACAAACGTGATGTAGTCAATGTCCAGCCAGTCGCCCGTAACAGTAAAGCGCAAGATGTGTTCACCGGCGGTAAGACTTACATTCGTCTTGACCTTGTTGTAATCATCCCAGTTGTCTTCGCCTTCGTTTGCCGGGATGGCGATTTCATCGGTGATGTCATTGTCATCTATGGAAAGCTTGAAGCTGGATGTATTGGCGGCAGAAGCGACAGCGGCAAACATCGTGTAGTCACCATCCTTTTCCACATTCACCGTGTATTCAAGCCATTCGCCAGTCTGGTTGTAGCCCACCACGTAGCCGGTAGCCTTCTTGTAAATGTCAACGCCCGTATCTTCGCGGTAGCTCTTGCCACCATTGCTTTCGGCGCCATGGTCTTCGCTGTCGTTGTCGCTGTAAGAGGCCAAGCCAGCGCCACGGCCAGTACCCGGTTCATCGAAGTTTTCCATTTCGATCTTGCCCGGAATTGCCCAAGCCTTGCCGCCAAACGGCTTCTGCGGTTCAGGAGGAGTCGTGCCGCTGCCTTCGAAGCCCCAGGCCTTGATGGCCATCGTAGAATCCTGATTGCCCTTGAACACGAGGAACAACTGCTTCACAATACCCTTGAGGCCTTCTACCTCGCACTTGTTTTCAGCATAGACAGTCTTATTGCCAGTGTTCTTGAGGGTGCAAGTACCAGCGAGGGTACCCGTTGCAGAACCGGTGCGGATTTCAATCTTGTTGCCATCGGCAGCGCTTGCGGCTTCGACAGTGAAGCCCGTAGCGGCAGTACCGAAATCAACACCGCTCACGCGGAGCCAAGATTCCTTGGAAGAAAGCGGGAGCAAAACGTGTTCAGCCTTCTTGCCCTGCACAAAGTTGGAGCGGCTGCGGATGCCCTTCTGCTTGGAACTCGTGAGAGCCGGATACCAATCGTAGGGGTCAAAGTTTTCAATCTGTTCCGGGCCTTCGTTGGTGCAAACCACCTGCTTGATGGTACCGTCGGCATTGTAGAACATTTCGTCCACAGAAACGCTGCGGTGGTAACCTTCGTTCGGGTTGGCGCGACCGTCATCGGCCGGGATAACTTCCAATCCGTTGTGGCCCTTCGCGATACGGCGGTCATGATACACCACGTAAGAATGGCCCTTGAATTCGGCAATACCATGGTGGTTGTTGTTGCCGTTGATGCTTCGGCCGTTCATGCTCGGATCACCAAGGATGGTACCCTTCCAGGTGTACGGACCCATTACATTATTAGAAGTACCGTAGTCAATCGTGGGAGCGCCCTGCTGCCAACCGGTACTGTACGAGAAATAGTAAGTGCCATTGTGCTTATGGATGTAAGAAGCTTCGAGCATCTTGCGGGTCGGCAAGTTGTTCACCTTCACGTGAGAGCCATTGCCCACCGGAGCGTTCTTGGCATCGTTCAACTTGACGATATCGAAGTTGTCGGTGTTCGGGCGGCTATTGCTTTCACCACCACCCCACGTAACGTAAGTGGTACCGTCGTCATCGATAAAGATGCCCGGGTCAAAGCACCAAGACACGCCATCGCAGCCGATAATGCCGCTACCGCCAACGAGCTTGTTCTTGCCGTTGCCTACGGCATTTTCCCACGGGCCGTCAATATCCGGAGCCTTGATGTAGCCGATACCGCCACCACCGCCATCGGGGAACACGATATAGAAGGTGCCGTCATGGACAGCGATGCCGGAGGCCCAAATGTCGTTAATGCCGCTCACCTTGCGGGCATCGTAAATGATGCCGTAGTCGGTCCAGTTCTGCATATCCTTACTGCGGAACGCATAGAGGGCGTAAATCTTGTAGCCGTCAGCATTTGCCGGCGCCGGGTCATCGGAGTCCGTGATGATGTAGAAGTAATCATCGTCAGCAGCCGCACCCGGGTCCGCCAGATAGTGGTATGTAGAAATCGGGTTATCGGCGAGAGCCATGCTGGCAAGGCCGCCCACAACAGCCAAGCCAAGCTTTCCAATGGAAATCTTTTTCATTTTTAACATCCCTTTTCGACTGCACCATTACAGTCTTCACCATTGTATAATTTAACGCCCCAAAGCCCATAATTCACTCCAGCCCAAGCAATTAGCATGGACGTATTGTCCAAAACAAAAAAGTACTCCGAGTTACCCCGGGGTACCTTTATGACGCCGAAAAAGGCGCCGGTCTGGATGTGTGGTGTTTAGGGACTCTTTCTGGCCTTATCTATTCACCGTGGCCATAAACTTCTTGTTTCCGTTCACCTGCCTGAGCATGTAGGCGCCCTGCCTGTAGCCAGCAGCCTTCAGGGCCTGGGAGGCCTTGTCGACCGCAAGGTCCACAACCCCGAGCATCTCGCCCGAGAGGCTGAACACGCGGTAAGCCTCGGAACCGCCAGCACGGAACCTGAGCTGCTGAATCGCATCCGGCACGCTGTCCTTCACCGCGCCGAACGAGAACCAGTCCACGTTCACGTTGTTGCCGGTAACAGTCAGGCGAATCGTATGCGTGCCCTTGGTGAGCGTCACCTTGCCCGCGCTGAATTCCTCGTAAACGCTCCAGTCTTCACCCGTCTTGGTCACATTGACCGTATCGCCCACCGTCTTTCCGTCCACGGAGAAGCAGAAGCCGGAATTCTCGGCGCCCGAGGATGCATAAGCCGTAATCGGATATTCGCCGTCGGCAGCGACATCTACGGTATATTCGAGCCATTCGCCCGCGTTCGTGTAACCAATCGCCTTGCCGGTACCGCCAAGCACGATATCCACGCCATATTCGGTACGGAATTCGGCATCGCCCTGGTTATCGGTATCGTTGTCGCTGTAAGAATCGTTGCCCGCGCCATAGCCCGGCACATCGAAGTTCTCGGCTTCGACCTTGCCCGGAATTGCCACGGCCTTGTCACCGAACGGAGTCTGCGGCTCGGGTTCACGCTTGGTCCCCTGGAATTCCCATTCCAGAATGCCCATGGTGGAATCCTGCGAACCCTTGAACACGAAGAACAATTCGTCCACTTCGCCGGTAAGCCCGCTCATCTCGCAGTCATTATCCGCATAGCTGTTCCAGCCGCTGGTCTTTTCCAGTTTGCAAGTTCCGGCGAGCGAGCCCGACACGCTTCCCTTGTGGATTTCAACGGTGTTGCCGTCGGCCACGCTCGCCGCCTTGATGCGAAGGTTCTGCGCGCCATTGCCGAAGTCCACGCCGCTAACGCGAATCCAGGATTCCTTGGTAGAAAGCGGAGTAAGCACATGCACGACGGCCTGGCCCCTAGTGTAATCGGTACGGCTGCGCACATTGCGCTGCTTCGAACTCGTGAGCGCCTTGTAAGTCTGGTACGGATCGAACTTCCCGACCTGCGCGGGGCCCGACTCGGTGAACTTCACCACGTTCATCTTGTCGCCGTTCCAGGTGAGTTCATCGATAGAAACGCTTCTGTGGTTACCCGTCGTTGTAGGCAACTGACCATTGGTGAGTTTCGGCTTTTCAGAAGCCATCACAAGACGGCGGTCATGATAAACAGCGTACCACTTGTCCTTAAACTTCGCGATACCGTGGTGGTTGTTGCCGCCCTTGCCGTTAATCTTCGAGGGGTTTTCAATCACCGTTCCTACATAAGTATAAGGGCCCTTGATATTCTTAGAAGTCGCATAGCTGATATTCTGGCTCTGGTCGTTGTAACTCAGGTAATAAATGCCATTGCGCTTGTGAAGGTAAGACGCCTCGAAAGACCTGTTCGCGCCCTGGAGAGCCGTCTTGGAACTCACATTCAGTTCAACCTTATCGTAAGAGAGTTTGCTGAACTCGAACAGGTCGAAGTTGTTGCCGTAGCCACGGCTGCCGCCGCTACCGCCACCGAAAGTCATGTAGGACTTGCCGTCTTCATCGATGAAGATGGCCGGGTCGAAGCACCACGAGATGCCGTCGCAACCCGTAACACCGCCATTACCCACGAGGAGCTTGCCCACCGGGTCGTGATAAGGGCCAGCAACGTTCTTGGAAGATACAATGCCCACGCCGCTCGCACCGTTCGGGTAAATCAGGTAGAACACGCCATCAACAACGGCAATGCCCGGAGCCCAGATGTTCTTGATATAAGAAACTTCTCGGTCATGACTGAGCACCATGCCGTGATCCGTCCAGTTCTTCATGTCCTTGGAACTGAGAATGTAGAGAGAACGGATAGTATAGTCGTTTTCGCCCGTATTCGGGCTTTCATCGTCCGTATCTGTAAGGATAAAGAACTCGTCTTCCGTGCCGAAGGCTGCCGGGTCCGCGAGGTAGTGATAAGAGGAAATCGGGTTGTCGGCAAAGCCGAAAGAGGCAAACCCTGCCATAAGGCACAGCGCGCCCACGCTATTCCATGTTTTCATAACAGCTCCTTAATCAAGAGCCACGAGCCCCACCACCACCAAAGGCTCATGTCCCATACGCCTATAAAGATATCTTGAAAAAAAAGAAAAGTGCCGCGGGCCGCGACACTTCTCATTTACAAATTGTATAAACTTTTGTAAGGTTTTAGAAACCGAGTTTGACTACTTTCCCTGCTTCTTTGCGACAAACTCGCTATAGCCGAACACCTCGATGTCGTCAATCCAGAACTCGCCACCCGTGCCTCCGAATATGGAGATATCGGTAATGCGCCTCTTCACGACATCCCAGCCGAGATTGCCGCCAGTCTTGTTGCTGTCGGGTTCCTGGAGCTTGCTGGGCACAACCACGTAGCGGTTCCAGACGGTATCGATATCGATATGCGTCCAGGCCTTTCCGCTTTCTTCTTCGGAAGTGCTGTCGAGGTTCATGTCGAACGAGAACGAAATGTACTTGTGCTTGGTCGTGTCCGTAATGGCATCGGCGCGAGCCCAGAACACGATGGAATCGAGTCCACTCATGTCGACGAAGCCACCCAGTTCATAACCCATCAGCACCCACTGGTACAGAGAGTCGTTCGTGCATGTAAAGTGCGCGACCTTGCCTTCCCGGCCAAGGCCTGCCTCGGCCACTTCGACTTTGCCCGAGGCATACTCGCTGTGGTCGATTTTCCAATTGTCTACGCCCGCCTCGAAATCGTCGAGTACAAACGAAAGTATAGGCGGTCTCGCGTCGATCTGGACTTCACGGAACTGGCCCGACCTGACTTCGGCGAGCACGGAACCGAGCTTGCGGATAAAGTTAACCCGCTGCCTCTTGCCCTTCTCGTTAATGACGGTAGAATCATCCTGAACGAAGGCGACCATCTCGAAGTTGCCCGCAGGCAGGGACTCGAATTCGAAATTGCCATCGGAATCGGTTTCGGTACTGTAATCAAGGCCCTGGACGGCGACTGTGACCGGCTCGCTGGTACCCTCTTCGAACACCACCTGGCCCGCAACCGCACCCGGAGGTCCGACATGCAGGGACACGCGACCGCCGTCGGTATGCCACGACCTGTAGTTGAACTTGGAGGCACCCTTCAGCGAATCGCTGCGGGCTTCCACTATATAACTACCATAGCCCAAATTGCTAAGCACCAGCGATCCGGAATCGTTGGTCTCAAAATTCATATTCGCAGTAGCAAGGGAATCGCTCAGAGTATCGCCGCTGGCCAGATAGCTATCCGGACGGACAAAAACCTTGACATGTGCCGCCGGAGTCCCGTCGGCAAGTTGCACGGAAAGGGCGATGGAATTTTCCGTTTCCATCGACGAACCGGCGCCTTCGATACCGTTCTCGCCAGTACACGCGACAAAGAATCCGCTCAATGCCGCCAACCCTATTTTCCACACCCTATTCATCATTTTTTTACTCCTGCACCATCCCCCATAATAGCATTTTCCGACGAACCACCCTTGCGGGCTACCGGGTAAAACGCCATCGAAAGCTGCATAACGCGGTCGGGATTCTTAGCCTCGTCCACGCGTTTTTGCACTAATCTGCGGAATTCCCTCAACATTTCGCCCAAATCCTCGAAACAGGACTGGTCGACAGAAAGAGTCAGGGTAGAAATATTGCGCTCGTCGACAGGGATATTCTCGAGGGCGTCGCTCGCGAGCCCGAGCACCTGTCGCTGGAAGTTCCTCACCGCCTTCGCCTTCTCCGGGCCACCCACCGTGAGGTGCGCATCCGTAAGCGCAAGGCGTCCGCTCGCCAACTTCTTGACAAGCCCGACCTCCTTCAAAATCTCGATAGCCTCGGTCACCTGCTCCTCGGAAATGGGCGGGCAAATGTCCTTGGCGATCTGCTTCACGTTCACCACCCCACCGTTCAGATCGAGGTAGGCACGCACGGCCGGAATCCACCAGTTCTCGAGCAGCTTGAGTTCCGCCGCCTGGAGGCTGTGGCGTTCCACGTCGCGAAGGGAAAGCGCCTTCGCCATCAATTCTTCTTTCTTCGCCTTGTCCTTGCTCACCGCAGCAGAGAACAGCAGGTCGAAGTATTCCGCCTCGCGACCGTTCAGGGCAAGGATTTCTTTGGCAGCCTGGAGCGCATGAGCGGGCAGGTGCTGTTTTTTCTGCAACACGCGGTAAAGGTAGCTGGAATCCAGCCCCAGCTTATCGCCCATCATGCGATAGCTATAGAAGGGCATCTCCGCCTTGCGGCGGTCGTAGTAGTCCTTCAAGAAGTCGCGGTAGTCCGCTATGTCCGAAAAAATAACCATCAGCTATTAAATTACCCTTTGCAAAGTAGAAAAAAAAGGCTTTTTGTAAATTCTCTATTGACTTTTTATCCATAGGGAAGTTGACGGAAATCACAAAATAGGGCCTTTTTTCCCGATTTTTCGCCATTTTTTCTATGTTACCCCAAGAACACATTGAACGACAAAAAACATTTTTTCCATGCAACCACCCCCCACCCCCACGCATCAAAATAAAAGAATGGACGAAAGAGTGATTCTAAAGATGGTTCGGGAAGGCAGCCGCGAGGCGCTTGGAATGCTGTGGAGTGAACACAGCAGCAAAGTCCTGAACCTCGCCTTCAGAATGCTCCGGGACAGGGACGAAGCCGAAGACATCCTCATGGACGTTTTCGTCCAAGTACCCTCCGCCATCAAAAGTTTCAAAGGCCAGAGCGCAGTCTCCACGTGGCTTTACCGCCTCACGGTGAACGCATGCCTCATGAAGTTGCGAGCGGGCAAACGCCATCGCGAGCTCGAAGAGGAACACCTCGACACGATTATCGAGGAAGCCCTCGGGACAGGCGAAACGACGAGCGATTTCGACCCGACGCTTCTCGAAAAGGGACTCGCGCAGTTGAACGCGGAAACGCGAAGCATGCTCTGGCTCAAGGATGCCGAGGACCTGGATGTAAGGGATCTCGCCGAGATTTACAAGATGCCCGAGGGCACCGTCAAGGCGAGACTGAGCCGCGCAAGGAGTTTTGTTCGCAACTATATAAACGAACGCAAAGCCAGTATCAACAAGGAGTGCAACCATGCCTAACAAAATCGACTTCTCGAAAATGGAGCGGCTCACCCCCCGGGCCGATTCCTGGGCTAAAGTCTGCGCCCGCCTGGACGCAGAAGCCAAGAATGCACCCGCAGGGAAAATCATCGACATCAAGAGCTGGTACAGCGCCATCCCGATCGCGGCGAGCCTCGTGCTCGTAAGCATCATGGCGCTCCTCCCCGCAATCAACAACTCGAACAGCACCGAAACCATTTCCATGAACAGTTCCGCCCCCTCCGAGGTCATGAGCTGGTATTCCAGCCTGGGCAACTCGACGAGCGACGAATTCGAAACGCTCGAGGAATCTGTCGGATTCAGCTATTTAACAAAGGAGTAAACAATGAAGGGTACAACGCTATTCGCGGTAAGTATCGCCATCTTCGCATTGGTATTGGGATTCTTCCTGGGAAACTTCGGCGGCAAGTGCAATTGCTGCTGCAAAAAGGCCGATACGGCCCAGTGCATGCGTCACGGCATGCAGCCGCCTCCGCCTCCCGGCCCGCCGCACCATCCGGGTGAATTCCGCGGCCCGCACGGCGATTTCGGCAAGGGACCCGGCAG
Organism: Fibrobacter sp.; assembly: GCF_017551775.1. Classification (NCBI taxonomy): domain Bacteria; kingdom Pseudomonadati; phylum Fibrobacterota; class Fibrobacteria; order Fibrobacterales; family Fibrobacteraceae; genus Fibrobacter; species Fibrobacter sp. Next base: position 22,659 of record NZ_JAFZKX010000040.1, read on the forward strand.
GCACTTCAAAAACTCGATAAACCCCGCCGTCGTCGATTCCATGCTGCAGGTGACACCCGAGCAGAAGGAAGCGCTCGACGCGAACCGCGCCAAGGGCGATTCCATTTTCAAGGAATTGAGGAAGCAGAAGCACGGCGCCGAAAAGGCTCTGGGCGAAGCGCTCGACAGCAGGGATCCCGCAAAAATCGAGGCCGCGAAGGCACTGGTGCTTGATGCCGACAAGGCTCTGCTCGAACACCGCATCAACGGGGTAAACGCCCTCGCGAAAGTACTCACGCCGGAACAGTTCGAAAAGTTCAGCCAGTTCCGCAGAGACCACATAAAAAATATGCGCGAACAGATGAAGGATTTCCGCCACGGCCCCAAGGGCCCGCAAAAAGCTGACAGCGCCGAGCAGTAATCCGCAGCGGCATTGAACCATTCTTGATACGAAGAACCCCGACGCATAAGCGCCGGGGGTTCTTGCATACAGGCGATGCGTGAAGGCTAGATTTTCTTCATCACGGTAAGGATGCTCTTGCTGCCATCCCTGCGGAAGGCGACATCGCGCATGCTCCTGTTCGAGAGGAACTTTCCGAGGGCTTCGAACATGCGTTCCTCGGCGGAAAGCGCCTCACCGGAATCTTCAGCAAAGGCGGAGGCATTCTGGCTATCGGCAAAGCTGAGCCGCGCCATCACGTGCGTCTTGCAGGTTTCCACCGTGAACGTCACCTTGTCCGTTCCCGAATACTCGACCACGTTATCGAACACCTCGACAACGGCATCGTCGAGCTGTTTCCGCACCTCGGCAGATACGCCCAGCGGCTCGAGGACTTCCCCGACGAAAGACGTCAAGGCATCGCGGTTTTCGGGAACGGCGTCCACGACCGTCTCGCGGGCATCCCACCTGTCGTCCCTGCCTCCGGTATACTGCACCGAGAGCGTGGCGGCATCGTCGAGCGGCTCGGCACCGTTCATGAATTCGTCGAAACGTTCCCTCATGAAATAGCATGCGCCGCCAGGAGCGCGGTTGCCGCTTTCCGAGAGGTCCACGAGCAGCCTCGTGCTGCCGAACCGTTCCCCGTCGGCATTCACCGCATTGACAAAGCCTTCGGTGAAGAAGAACAGCATGTCGCCCGGAGCCAAGTCGATCGACTGTGGCTCGTAGCGGGCTTCCTTGTCCATGGCAAGCGCCACGCCGAGTTCGCACTTCAGGCTTTCCACGGAGCCGTCCTTGTGGCGAATCGCCGGAAGATTGTGACCCGCCGAAGCGTAATCCACATGCCCGTTGCAGAGGTCCATGATGCCCATCCACACCGTCACGGGCATTTCGTCCTTGTTCCGGCGAGCAAGTTCGTAATTGGCCTTGTTGAAAATATCGGAGACCCTGGTAACATGCATGGTCATGGTGCGCAGCACGATTCGCGTCACCATCATCACGAGCGCCGCCTGGACACCCCTGCCCGATACGTCGCCCATCATGAACACCAGATGGTCGTCATCGACCTTGAAGAAGTCGTAGAACGCGCCGCCGACTTCCTTCGCGGGCTGCAGGTACGGGGCAAGCGAATGCCGCATGTCGCCGCAGTTCTCTTCGGATTCGTCCTTCGGGAGGATACCCATCTCGATTCCGCGCGCGAACTCGAGATCGCGTTCAATGCGGTCGAGGCTCTTCTGTTTTTCGACATACTTCTTGAGCGAGACACGCATGTCGCTGAAGGCAGTCGCGAGCTGCGAGATTTCATCGTGGCCGCTGATCATCGGGATAGCCGTATCGAAATCGCCCTTGCCGAGTTTTTCCGCCGCTACGGCAAGCGTCTTTAGCGGGCGCGAGACGCGCAGCGTTATCACGAGGATAAGCACGAGCATCACGATGTAGCCGCCGAAACCAATCCAGGCGAACATGTAGTTCACGGAACGCTTCTCTTCGAGGAACGTCTCCGCGGGCCATACGATCATGAACGTCCAGTCAATCGTCTCCATCGCCGTAAAGTAGATGACCGCCTCATCGCCGTCGAACGAAGAACCCAGGAAGAGCCCGCTCTTCATGCTGCTCACCGCTTTTTCGAACTCATCGAACCGCTTGCGCGACGCGCTCTTCGAAATGGAACCGAAATTGCCCTTGAACGTAAGTTCGTCCTTCGGGTGGGCAATAACCATGTTGCTCGCCGAAAGCACCACCGCATAGCCGTTGTTCGATACGGGAATGTTCGCGACCAAGTCCTTGAGGAACGCGATGGAAATATCCACGCACAGGACGCCCGCGAACTTCTTCTTCCCCGACGCATCCTTGCGGAAGATGGGCGTGGTATAAATGACGATGGGCTCCTTGATGAACTGCCCGACAAAAGGCTCCTGCCAGATTCCCTTCATGCTGTCCCTGGTGCTCGTGTACCAGGTCGTCTCCAGGAAGTTTCCGCCATCGGTGATGGTGTTCCCGTTTTCGGTATAGTGCGCGAGCCTCATGTACTGGCCCTTGGGCGCACCCCTCGGGGCCATTCCCGGCTCGTAAGCGACAACCACCGCCAGCACCTGGGGCACGGTCGCACGAACGCCCGAAAGGGAACGCAGCAAGAAGTCGTCGAGTTGCTGGCCGACAAGCCCCTGCTCGCTCACCTTGGCAGCGATCTCTTCGCCGAAGTTGCGGCACGAACCGAACAGGTTGTTTATGACAGCCACGTTGGCACGGCTGATCTCTTCGCCCTTCTCCACGAGGAGACGGGAAAGCCTATCCTGAATCTGTGTACTGCTGAAACTGAACAGAGCAGCGAAAACAACGCTGATGCCCAAGAGAATCATTGCGGATTGTTTGAACGCCAAGCCGCGTACGTTTAACTTCATAGCCAAGCCTCTAAAAAATAACCGTTTTCCGTTTTTTTAAATCCCTAGCCACCACACACCATCATCTCTTGAAAATCTTGTCGACCGTATCGGCGAACTCCTCGAAAGCGAACGTGCCTTCCAGTTCCGAGAGCGCCTTCACCAGCCCGCGGTAATGCCACTCGTGCTGCTTTTTGCTCTTGACATGGAACAGCTTCCACACCTCGTCACCGTGTTCCCTGAGGTCGCGGTAGATGGCGCGGGCATTGCTGAGTTTATCCGAAAGAGCGACGATTTTTGCATCGCGGGGCGCCGCCTTCAGCTGGTCGATGGCGATAGACTTGCGCAACTGCCAGCTTTCTTCTTCCGTCTTGCCGTTCACCACGATGTCGGATTCCGTTTCCACGAGCTGCGCGACCCGTTCGCCGAATTCACGCTTGACATCGGAATACTTCACGCCGGTATCTTCCACCGTGTCGTGGAGGGCAGCGGCAGCCAGAAGTTCCTGGTCGTTTGTCATGGTAGCGGCAATAGAGACCGCCTCCATCGGGTGGACGATGTACGGGAAACCCTTTCCCTTGCGTTCCATACCCTGGTGGGCCTTTACCGCGAAGACGATCGCCTTGTCAAGAATAGAAGTATCCATAATATTAATCTATACTAAAAACTAGCCAAGTGCAACATCCAGCGCCATCATCAGCGAAAAACCGACCGCAAAAAAGACCGTACCGATATTGGAATGGCGCCCTTCGGACATTTCCGGGATGAGTTCTTCCACAACAACGTAAATCATGGCACCCGCGGCGAAGCTGAGCAGGTAGGGCATGGCGGGCACGAAATGCTCCGCGAAGAAAATCATGAAAAGCGCCGCGACAGGTTCGACCGCGCCCGAAAGCGCACCGTATACAAACGATTTTTTCCGGGAAAGACCTTCGGCGCGCAGCGGCATAGAAATAATGGCGCCCTCGGGGAAGTTCTGGATGGCGATACCGATCGAGAGCGCAAGCGCCCCGAGCGCCGTAATATCGACATTCCCCGAAAGGAAACCCGCATAGACCACGCCGACCGCCATCCCCTCGGGAATATTGTGCAGCGTAACCGCGAAAACAAGCATGGCAGTCCCGGAAAGCCCGCTCTTCGGGCCCTCCTTCTCGTGATTCACGTGCATGTGCGGGACGACATTGTCAAGGAGCAAGAGGAAGAGGATTCCTATCCAGAAGCCCGCGACCGCGGGCACGAATGCGAACTTCCCGAGGGAAGCGGCACCATCCATAGCCGGGATCAGGAGGCTCCACACGCTGGCAGCGACCATGACGCCCGCCGCAAAGCCCGACATCGAGCGCTTGAGATTCTCCCCCATTTCGCGGCGGAGCAAGAAGACGCAAGCCGACCCGAGGACAGTCCCTAAGAATGGAATCAGAATGACCTTCAGCATATGTTTACCTTACAAAGAAATCTAATAATTTAATAACAAACAAGCGCCCCAAAGCCATATTTTATATCTTTAAAGCGTACGGAGAATTAACGACGTAGATTTCGTTTGGAGGCTATGATGACCGCTATAATCGGTGCCGTTTTGTTGATGGTCGTTGTCGTAATGAGCATCGCCCTGATTCTAGGGGCCCCGCTGGGTGCCTTCACCCTGGGCGGCCGATTCAAGGTGTTCCCGCCCAAGCTGCGCCTGGTGCTCGCCACGCAGATGCTGATGCAGCTTTTCTTCGCCGCCATACTCCTGCAGCTCGGCGGGCATATGGCCCCGTGGTTTTCGCATCAGGTTACCAAGGTCATCGGAATTGTCCTGGCCGCCTACCTGACCCTGAACAGCTTCGCCAATCTCGCCTCGAAAAGCAAGCAAGAGAAGTACGTGATGACACCCCTTTCGGTGGTCACGGCCATCTGCTATTGGATCAACGCCCTCGCATTTTAAATGGACTGCACAGGTGTTCAGTTGCTGGACGGATAAATAAGCCGAAATTCGGGGGAATGAGTCTCCGAGGTCGGGAAAAATGTTGAAGGAGCAATGCGGAACTAGTTCTTTATCCCTTTTCCCTCTTTCAGTGAATTTTGCAGGGTCTTTGAAGAACACCCAAGCGCATCTGCCGCATCTGCTTGTGTCTTATATTTTTTGCAGGCGTATTTTGCAAGAGCCTTATGGAAGAACTTGGTCGCTTCTTGCCATGATTTGTTTTCGAATTCAGGGAAAGCGGCAATATCGAATTCGCTCTTTTTAACGTCTTCAAATGAAATTTCTGCCAAAATTTCCTCTATTGATTTTTTGCCATTCCATGCAATAATTTGATAGGCTACGGACTGCAAATTGCGAAAATTACCCGGGAGTCGTGATTTTCGAAAAAATCTTATAAGGCATTCGTCTTCAGGAGCCTCCTGGGGTGAACTCTCTAAACATGACGAATTCCACACTTTCCGCCAGTCATCAAGCAAGTCCTCTCGACATTCTCGCAGTGGAGGGAGTTCTACCTTATAAAAAGAAATTCTATCATAAAAATCTGGATCTAGCCTTTCTTGCAGTTCTTTTTCCGGCAAATTAGAAGCACATACAAGTTCGATATTGGCTGTATTCTCTTCATTACTGCCAAGAGGGCGATAACGATGCTTTTTGTCTTGCAGTGTACGCACCAATTTTCGCTGTACGGATTTTGGCAAATCTTGAATCTCATCCAGGAAAAGAATTTTTCCCTTCGCTTCTTCCAAAAGACCTTTTTTATCTTCAATAGCCCCCGTAAATGCGCCCTTCACATGACCAAATATTGCCGATTCTGCCAACGTTGAATCTAGGGAACCACAAGCTACCGCTACAACCTTTTTGTTCTTTATTTCTGCAATATGAGATTCCACATGGCGGCTTTTACCAATACCACGTTCGCCAAGCAAAAGAAGCGGAACGTTTCGGACACTGGCATAAACCTTTATCTTCTCTATAGCATCCCGTCGCACTTTTGACTTTGCCTCAGGCTCGTAGCTCGGTTCGTTCGGATTCTCCCTTTCGTATTTACGAAACTCGCTTAAGTAAGTGGTTATCGGAAAGTCAACATCATCACACGAAGTTTGATTTGAATTAGGAACTTTTTGAGAAGAAACTATTTGCGTTCCTTTAGGAAAATTTCCACCCGCATACAATATGAGCCAGACCGCATGCATCGCAGGAGTACCCGCGGATACATTGATGATCAAGTTTCTCTCATCCCTTATCAAAGGCAATATTTGATCTTTAATCAATCCATAAATCTCTTTATGTGCTGTTGGATTTTTTAGCGCAAGTTCAATAGGCTCAATGGCGGGAAAAAGACCTTTCATTTCGTCTTTTCTTTCTGCAAAGCCTTTTTGATAAAGATATAGGATCTTTTCAATTTCACACGAAGATTTAAACTTGTCCACAAACGTCTCCAAAGTACCAGGATCATGGCCGGGAGACATCCAAGTAAGTAAAGTCACCTTTTTTTTCATGTTTTCAATATACAATTTTTTCGCTTTTAGGGAAATTTTTTTCTTATCACTTCGCATTAGGAAAAGATTTATTGGTAAAAAATTCCGTTTTTTCCCACTATTTCGCTCCATCTGATTTTTTGGCACGTTTTTTGCCATATTTTTCACGAAACCACAAAAAAATGTATATATCTATTAACAAAGGATGGTAAGCCATGAGTGTATTCAACAATGTCATCAACATTCAAGCCCGCCCGCTTCCTGTAATTATTCTTGCGGATGTAAGCGGTAGCATGAGTGAAATCGGCAAGCTCGATTCTTTGAAACTTGCTTTAAAAAATATGATTGCGTCATTCAAAAACGCTTCATCTTCATCTTTGGAAGCAGAAATCTATGTTTCGCTCATAACATTTGGCAATAATGCCACAAATATTGTTTTGGAGCCGCAGGCTGCAAGCGAAATTGCAAATGATGCATCCAAAATGAGCGCCATTGATGGGTTGGTGGCGGTTGGTAATACACCTCTTGGTGGAGCTTTAACAAGCCTCGTAGATATGCTGGAAAGGAGAGATATTTATCCATCTCGTGCATATCGTCCATTTATTGTTCTTGCATCTGATGGCAAGCCTAATGATTCCTGGCAAGATCCATTAAGTAGACTTCTTAATAGTGAGCGGAGCAAAAAAGCGACCCGTCTTGCGCTTGCTATTGGGGCGGATGCGGACGAAAACATGTTAAAAAAATTCGTGAATAATGATGAAATTCCTGTATTTAAAGCGAACAACGCCGCTGAAATACAAAAATTCTTCAAATGCGTCACGATGTCCGCCATTAAGAGTTCGCAATCGGCCAAGCCTGGCGAAATTAGCGCGAATGACATCATTGGCCTTTCTGAAAGTGTTAAGGATCTCTTTGATGAGGATTAACATTTGCTTTTAGAATATGTCACTAGTAGAAAATGGAAAACAGTCCAAGCTTCGGTACGGGGGCCTGGACATATCAAGGACAATCTTCCAAATCAAGATTGTACATATATTGGTTATGTTGACAAATTTCTATTAGTGATGGTTTGTGATGGATTAGGGTCCCATGCTCATAGTGATTATGGGGCGCAAACTTTGTGCAAATTATTCGCACCGTGTTTTAAGGAATGGAGTAAATACAAATCACATATTCCGACAGATTTTTTGCGACTATTACATTGCCAATGGTTAATGCATGTACGTAATTTTGGGGCAGATGAATGTGGTTGTACCTGCCAGTTTGCTATTGTTAATAGTAAGGGCAAAGGTTGGTTAGCCCAACTAGGAGATGGAATGACTCTTGTGCGACACAATGGGAAGATTGAGGCGTTTTCTGAAATCAAGGATGGTTTTGGTAACGAAACTTCCGCTATGGGGGACTATGATACCATTCCGTTTTGGCGTTTAAATAAGATAGAGTTAAGTTCTCCAAGCGATAGAATTCTTATGATGACAGATGGAATCAGCGAAGATATTTTATCTGATGCTATGGATGAATTTGTTTCTGTCTTTGATAATTTTTTTAAGGTTCCAATTAATCGAGCCCAAAAGAATCTAAAAGATGAACTGACACATTGGCCGACACAACACCATATTGATGACAAAACCATCGTTGCTATTGAAAGAAGGTGATTTGTTATGTTTACAGAAGAACTTGTAAAAGAAAATCGCATCATAGTAGTTGAAACTGAAAGCGCTGGCAAATTTGATTTAAAAGAATGTATTGGAGAAGGCGGACAGGGGGCTGTATATAAAACACAGCATCCAAATCTGCTTGTTAAATTAAGTTACGCATCAAAGGACAATTTCAATCCTAATATTGTTTATAGACGTTATAGGAATCTTCGTTCTAGAATAGACTTACCTAATAATTTGGCAAAGCCTTTAAATGAAATCAAGCCTATTATAAAGGGAGGAAAGGTTTTCTATGGTTACGTCATGGAACTGATGGAAGATATGGTTCCATTAAGCAGTCTTCATTGCAAAAAAGGCGAAGAATTTGCTTTATACATAGAACGACTCGGCGGAATTCGACGTATCTATACACTTTTGCGTAAACTAGCTGAAATACTTAATCAAATACATGCAGTCGGTTACTGTTATGGGGACTTGAACCCAAATAATATCTTTATTTCTAGCGATACTGAATTTAGCGAAGTACAACTTATCGACTGTGATAATATGACCATTGCTGCAGACTTCAAGGATTCAATATCGTTTAAGGGATTCTCTGCACCCGAAATTGTAAGAGAACATAAGTTCAATACACCTTTAAGTGACACATGGAGTTTTGCCGTAGTTGCGTTCTTTGCCCTTCGGCAGGAATTGCCATTTCATGGAAGACTTGTAACTGATGCGGCTACTATGGATATTTCAACCATAGAGAAAAAAGAAGAGGAAGCGGATCTTCCGTTTATCGATGATCAAGATGAAGATAACGTAGGAGAATCGGCCGTCTTTCGCGAAGTCATGGAAACGAAGAATTTGCAAGACCTGTTTAAAAGAACGTTTTCCGGTGAAAAGAATTTTTTGACAAGACCGGCTTTGTTTGAATGGATTGAGGCTCTTCAGATAGGCGAAAATTCATTCATGAAATGCAAAAATTGTGGAAAGCATTACATTAAGATGGGCAAGAAGTGCGAATGTCCTTTTTGCGATACAGAATCACATGTACCATACATCCTTTTGCTCAATATGATTTATACAGGGGGACAACTTATAGAAACAAGTTCTAGCCATCCCACATATTTGCTAGAAGATTCATCTGCCCTGTTGATTATTCCCATGGCAGAAACCAAATCGGCTAATATCAAAGTCTCGTTCAATGCTTCCAAGCAACAGTTAAGCCTTCTGCTGACAAATCAGGATGAACTTAAGGCGACCTTATTGATTGATAAAGAAAAGACAACTAAGAATTGTGCTCTAAAAAAAGATGTTCCTCTCCTTGTTAAAGTCAAAGAGGATTGCCGATGCTACATCTTTTTCCCAGAATACACTCTCACAGAAATTATAAACAACGAAGATGAATCCGAAGAAAGTTCTTCTTTAAAATTTAGGGGCGCAATCAAATTCAAGTATTGGGGTGAAGCATGAATAATGAGCAACTAAACATCATTGCGTGCAATTCCTCGGCTCAACTTGTAGATGTGATTGTTGATGATGATGGTAAAGTCGGTATCAATAGATTCGATGTTTGGGAACTTACTCCAAGTGGTTTTTTCAAGAATAGTAACCATCCTGAAAAAAAATACTTGCCTAAAAATTCATCTATAGATAATCAAGAATCTCTTTATATTGTCGATTCCATCAAACAGACGAATGGTTCCTATGAAATAGGCCTGAATCAATGGGATTTTGGCGGTCCCACTATTAAAGGGAATATAGGCCAAGTGTGCGACATTGTTGTTCCGACCCCTCTTCTCATAGCAGTCACTAAGAAAAAAAACTTTAAAGATGCTGAACAGGCTTTTGATTGGTTTAAGAACGAATTTCTTTTTCATACAACTGAAAATTTGTACTTATTCTTTAAAATATTGAGTAATGAGCCTGGTTTAGAAGGAGGATGGCTAGGACGAAAGAATATTGCAAATATTGAAAGCAAGAAGATTAATGGTAAGGACTATCTCTTTGTCAGTAGTTTAAAAAGGTCTCCGCAAAAGAAACTGAATATACAAAAGGGTATAGCGCACGTTCGGTTTGTATCGGAACAGGATGCTGTCGAAAGCGATCCTATTTTGAACGCTCAATTGGCAAAGCAGGCTGCAGATCCAAACTCCATCATCAACCTTTGGGAAAAATACAATCAGGTTGATGCAAATATGTTGGAGGATTATAAAAATCAATCAGGGATTCTCCGGATTGAAAAGATTTCGGCAAAAGGCGAAAATTGCAGCGCTACACTTCAGAATAAAACTGAGGAAATAGAAAATTTTAAGAACATATACAATCAGTTAAACAGCAATCAGAAAAATGCCTATTCCATTTATGTTTTCGCGGGAAAAAATAAACACCCAATATGTAATGAACACATTGATGAACAAAAACGAACCATCTCTTGGAAATGGAACGAACGAAAGCCACAATACAATAATAATGAAAAATTGGAACTAGAAGGTTTCGCCATTAATTTTATGCCATGGGCAATTGCCTCTAAACGCAGGACAGATGCTCTTGAAAAAGTTCGTACGCGAAACATCCCAATTCCCACTATTACAGACATCTTAAACAAAACAACGATGCCGTCATTCAGTTCGGCGACTACAAAAAAAGCGCCTACTGAATTGCAAATAGAAGCTGCGTTTGGTGATAGTAAGCCCAACGACGCTCAAATAAAGGCTCTTAAAGTTTGCCTTAATACTCCTGATATAGCTCTTATTCAAGGACCTCCTGGAACGGGAAAGACTCGCGTCATTAATGCATTACAAAAATACTTGCAATCAACAGACCCGAGGCATCCCGAAAAAATGCCGAGCATATTGCTGACAAGTTTTCAGCATGTGGCCGTTGACAATGTGGCTGATGGAAGTTCAATTTGGGGACTCCCTGTATTTCGTTTCTATGGGGAACAAAAGGACAAGGAGCAAATTTTTAGGGGGCTACAGCAATGGCAAGAAGAAACTGCGAAAAAGATAGATGAGCAAATAAACAAAGTGCAGATTAACTCCCGATACAAGGAATATGATAAGCTGCAAGTGAGTCTCAATGCGATAAGGGCAGCAAGATCCTCGTACGAGATTCGTAATTTAATACAAGAGATTATTGGCCTTTCGGCCACAAATAACTTTCTTTCGCCATCAGAAGTTTCGACTCTTAAAGATTTTAAAAAAAGATTCCAAAGCAAGCAGATGGATTATCGATTCTATCAATGCCTAATGGGGTTAAGAACGACTCCCGTGGGATTTAATGATGATGGAAAGAGAATGATTGAGCGATTGTTGGAATACTACGACTTGCGTAAGGATTCTTTAAATTGCGATGCAGTGGAGAATGGGTACGAAAGATTACAGAAACTGATGGAATCTACACCTAGCAAAGAAGATTTTGATTGGATTGAATGGCTTAAAGATGAAGGCATTGCTCAAATGGTGCATAATCCGACAAATTCTTTTGACCATCGGCTATTCACAATGCTTCAAGACTATATTGAGACGACCATAATTCCCAATATCAAGGAGCGTATTAGGCAAACTGATATTCAAAAGTACATTATTTTGAACGGATATAAGGAAAATGTCGGCTTCAAGTCTATTAGGAATGCAATGCTCCGTTACGCTATGACTTATGCGGCGACTGTTCAGCAATCCAAAAGCGAGTCTTTTGTCCGGCTCCTCGGGGAAAAAAACTTTGAATTCGACTATGTCATCATTGATGAAGCGGCTCGTGCAAATCCGCTTGATCTATTCATTCCGATTACTTTAGCACGAAAAAAAGTTATACTGGTAGGCGATCATAAACAACTTCCTCAATTAGTTGATCAAGATATTTTGGAGCAGATGGAGTCTAACAACGATTCTGAGGAGCGATTTGAAGAACTAAAAGGCTTTATGGAAAAGTCGCTGTTTGAATCCCTTTGGAATTACTTAAAAATGGAACGAAACGATGGCGTTGTACGCACAGTAACGCTTGATACTCAATACCGCATGCCGAAAAAATTGAGCGATTTTGTGAGCAAAAATTTTTATGGTGAAGAAACTCATATTCAAACTGGCAAAAATCCCAACGACTGCATTCATCACGTTTCTAGGTATATAAAGAAAAACGGTGAGTGTAAGTGCGCAGTCTGGGAAAACGTTGATGGTAAAGAATCCGGGAAAATAAGCAAAACGAACGAAGCCGAGGCGGAACTGATTATCAAACGTATAAGGGAAATTGTAAAAGAAACCGATGAATCAATTGGTGTTATTGCCTCGTATAGCGCCCAAACAAGGCTCATTGATAAAATGGCGAAATCAGATGCCGAACTGAAAAAAAGGATTGATTCCAAACAGTTGGAAATTGGGTCAATTGATGCTTTTCAGGGACGACAATTTGACATTGTATTTTTCTCTGTCGTTCGCAGCAATGACAAAAACATCTTTGGCTTCTTGAAATCGGAAAATCGACTAAATGTTGCTTTTTCGCGACAAAAGAAACTCCTCGTAGTTGTAGGGAATCGAAATATGTATGAAACTGAAAAAGCTCAAGAAGATGTCCCTGCCTTGAAGGAATTCATCAAGCTTGCTGACGAGGAGAAATAGCATGGAAATTGCAAATCTGTTTTGCAACTCTTGTGAGTGTCCCAAGGGGGACTACTTCGCCTTGCCTGTCGTTATATGGGATATCTTGGTTGCTGAAGCGGAGATTCCCGAGAATTTCTTCTCTAACTTAATTTTAGATTTTCTCCAAACTGGTGACAAGACTATCCATGAGCTCCATGAACTAACCAATCTTGATGAATCTCTTGTTCGCTATATTCTTGAACATGATCTCAGAGGACAAGTCACAAAAGGAATTGATAAATGGCATGTGCCAGAAGGAAATACCAAGACCAAAACAAAAATCAAGAAAACTCGAATTGTTGTGTTGCAATCTATGTTGACAGGGCAGTTGATTCCTCATCCCCTAAAGAATGGTGGACTCGCATCTATTGATTATCTGCAAATTGAAAAGGGAATTTCTATTGTCGGAGGAACCAAGGGAAGACCTTGTAATATCAAGCCCTTTATTGTATATCCTCGACCAGATGAACATGGAGAGTTCGCTCCCGATATTTCGCAAGAAGACATTTACGGTATGTGGAAGGAATATCAGCAAATTGACTGCGATATAGCCATGTCTGACTACGATGATGTTAAATCAGGTTACATCGAACAGCCGGATAAAATTATTTCTATCGAGAGACGTGATACAGATTCCGGTATATGTAATTATCTACTAGTCAAGGTCAATAAGATATCTGAAGGTGAAGCTTTCCAATGTATTGATATGTTGGAAGACAATTCTAAAATTCCAATGGAATTTCTTGCAAATGAACTTAATGTGGCTCTTGAACAAAATGAAAAAATGGGGGCGTTTTTAGGACTCAAATCAATAGAGATCCCTATTGCACTTCAAGATCGTATCCAGAGCAGATATCCGTATTTTAATGATGATATTATTATTGAAATCTGCAGATTTTTTGTATTAAAAGATATTCTAGCAGACGATACGGATAACTCACTTGATTTAAGCGATGCGTTTCTTACCCGAATGCAAAATATGTACGAAAGTATTCTCAGGACAAAAAATACCCTTTATGATAAGGAACTCATAAAAATTTCCCGTAAGGATGAACAAGAGCGCCGTTACTATTTAGAGGCTGGTCTAAGAATGCGTAATTTAGAACTAGACGAGGTCACAAAGAAAGCTTTGACAAATGAAGATGTATGGCGAAATATGACCCGAAAAAAGCCATCCTTAAAGTCGTTACTAATTAGGCATTTACTCTTTTATCTTGACCATCCTAAAAATCCGCTTGCCTGGTTTGCGGCACTGCTAGATCAAAACGGATTGTTGAAGGATGACCTTAGACTTATTATTGAATTGGTGAACACACGAAACATCTATGATCATTTTAACACGGATAGAAACCCTATTCCGTATCCATACATTAACATCTATAATAAAATTGAGAAACAATTGGATATTTTACACGAGGCCTACAAATGAGCAAAAAGAACAAGAATAAGAACAAAAATCAGCCTTCCGCTCCACAACGTCATGCACCTATAAGTATGGCCGATGTGAAAAACCTATTCTCTCCACTAAAGGACACCATTGAAAGCGCTCCTGCAATTTCAAGTAATGATGGTTCCGCAACGGTCACTACGCCTCCCAAGGAGTCTCTACTAGACAAAATTAAAAGTCTAGTACCTTCCGAAAAGAAGCTGTCTGACGATGAAAAAAACATCCTTGATACATTGCAAAGAGATCTTAAGGTAGCCATTGATTTATACAACATGGCGAAAAAAGATTGCGACGGCGTCAAAGCTGATTACAACGCCAAAATTGCAAATTTAGGAAAAACAGCTAAAGATCAAGAAGATAAAGCGCGTAAGCTAGAGGAAAAGAAAGGTAATCTTGACAAACGAGAAACTGGACTCAATGAACGTTTGGACAAACTAGATGATAGAGAATCCAAACTCAATACGCTCAAAAATGAGGTCGATCAAAAAGAGGCTGAGAATAAAAAAGAAAGTGAGCGCTTAAATAAATTAGACGCAGAAATTAAGCAAAGAGAAGCCGAAGCCAATGCCGGATTTATCGCAAATGAGACTAGATGGAAAAATGAAATTACAGAAAAACTCAACAAAGATCTTCAATCGACAAGAGAATCTTTGCAAAAACAAATTAATGAATATCAGGAAGAAAAGGCCTCTTTATATTTTAATCAACAGAAATGTATCCTTGAAAAAACAGAATACGAGAATAAGAAAAAGGCCTTTGACGATGTGAAAGCAGAAATTCGAGACGATTACAAGCGAGAATTAGAACAGAGGAAAAGTGATTATAATGCTCAAATTACAGAATTGACTAAGGAGAAAGAGAGTCTGCTATGTCAATTAAAGAGCTATAAGGACATTAAGTCGCAACTTGATGGAATGAGTGCCGAAGAAGCCAAGGAGTTAATCAATTCGCTTCGCATAGAAAATGAGAAACTCAAATTGGAGCGTAATACGCTATGGAGTCCAGAACATCAGCAGCAAATGCAAGATGATTTGGAAACGTTCAAAGATAAATATGAAGCAGCTATCGCTGAAAAGAATGCTCTCTTTAATCAGATGATGGATTATCGAAGAAAAATTGTTGACAATGATGGCCTGATTGCATATAAAAATACTTTAGAGACTCACAATAAGGCCCTTAAAGCTGCTCAAGATCAACTGCGTGAAGAGCTCAATGAACTCACCAAAAAAGATAAGAATAAGGATATTTTTGCAGAATTCAAAAATATTGATAGCAGATGCAATCATAAATATATCAGTTTTACCCAAAAATCCGGTGACCTTAAGGATTTTGTAAATGCAGTTGGATACCAACTGACGCAATATCAACCAAATCTTTTCTACACTCGCGAAACGTTGCAGCTGTTCGTGGGTGGACTTGCCATGAGTCGCTTAATACTGTTGCAGGGTATTAGCGGAACGGGAAAGACCAAACTTGCTCAGGCGTTCGCCTCTATTGTTGGCGACAATTCCGATGGTCGTCAATCGGAAAAAGATTCCTGTAGTTACATTATCCCAGTTCAAGCGGGATGGCGCGATAACCAAGATTTGCTGGGCTACTACAATGCTTTTGAAAAGAAGTTTTATGAGAAACCTTTCTCCAAAGGCCTGTACACTGCATCTACACCCCAGTTTAGAAATCGTCTATTTTTCTTAATTCTAGATGAAATGAACCTGTCGCACCCAGAACAGTACTTTGCTGATTTCATTTCTGCAATGGAACAAGCAAATAGTTCCATATTTGACAACCTTAAAGTTGAACTTCTTTCTGGGATGCCCAAAGAAATTATGGAGTCAGACCGTTGGCCCATGCACCTCGAAAATGAAAAAATTATCGTTCCTCCCAACGTATGGTTTATCGGAACAGCAAACCATGACGAAACAACAATGGAATTTGCCGACAAAACATACGACCGTGCTCATGTCATGGTGATGGAACGAAATACTCAAAAAACTTCCTATGATAAAGTAGGAAAAGGTTCTGCCCACTGGTCCGCCGAGGATTTGAGAAACGCCTTTGTAGAAGCGCAAGAATCAAGCGAGGGAGAAAAACAATCGGATTGGGTCACTGAAAAATTACATTCCCTCAAGGATATTCTTAAATCCGAATTTGATGTTTCTTTTGGCAATCGTCTCGAAAGACAGATTAGGGATTTCGTTCCGGTAGTCTGTGCCGCAGGAGGAACAGAGGAACTCGCCCTAGACCATCTCCTGGCAACAAAGATTGTCCGAAAGGGAAAAATTACGGGACTATTTGGTGTACAAGAAGATTCGCTCGTAAAACTCAAGGATGAAATCCAGAAAAATATAAAGCTAGGTGATGATTCCGCGACAATCAAACTTCTTGACCAAGACATCGCTGCAAAAAGACGAGGTGCATAATGTTCGACATCTTCTTGCAAAAAGATGTTGAAAAAGATTTCCCTGATTGCGGAGGTCTCTATGCACAAAGCAAAGAGGACGCACAAAAAGGGAATATTATCTACCACTTTGATGAAATCGAAATCAAGGACTCCACACCCATATCTCGCGATATTTTAAGCGCATTTCGGTTACTCGCCAATGACAAGGAGGAATCTTTCTTTTCGCTATGTGATGATCCCGAAAACCTTGACCGCAATCCGCTAGAGCGATTCCTCCAAAAAGATATTGAACAAATCCGGCGAAATGACCCTCTCACCCATCTAAAAGAAGTTGTCGCCAGGCCGATTCTCGACTTGAAAGAAGAAGAAATCAAGCAGCCAACAAGCCGAGTCAAAAAATTCGCCCCCCGCGCTTTGGAATATCTAGCAGGGCATTCCGAAGATTGGCGAAATCGTTCTTTTGTGGGCGTTCATCCACAGCGTATTCTCTCCTTGGTAAGAGACGACAAATGGGAAACTTACGAAAACCGTTTGATGTACACGCTTTGCAAAATATTGATTTCCTTAATCAATCAAAGGCTGCAAGAGCTAAAGAATATAGACAACGCCTATTACGAAATTGAACTGTATTATCAGGAAACAAACAACATAGATTTCAATTCTATGGGCAAAGAACTAAATTTCCTGTTAAATCGATATAGTCAAGAAACAGTAAAAGAAAATAGGGACCTACTGAAACAAACTATAGATTTTCTAAAGTACCTGCAACGTTCCATATCTGCCTTTTGGAATTCGCCGCTATTCAACAATTTGAAAACCATACCCAATATTGAAGTTGACATCAACCACGACATTATGACAAATGTCTTGATGAACAACCAGCATTATTCATATTTGCCCAAAATACAGAAAGAGGTAAAGAGAGCGCGAATCGCAAAACTTTCCAAAACAGAAAAAAAAGACGAACAAGTTTCGTTGCGGAACTACGAAAAAGTATTCGTCAAGCGATGCATTAACGACTTCAAGAAAGAAAACAGAGAATGCTGGACATACTTGGAACTCAAATCAAAAGAAACGCCATATAGCTTTGAATTTGAGGCACGCGAGAAAAAACTGCGTTTCGTTTTTGTCACCTCAAAGCCAACAAGCATCTACGAATCTTGCATTCCTACAAAAAAAACGAGCGAGGTATCGGTCCTTGTATATCCACAAAGTGACCCCTATCTTAACGATAACGGAAGCAACTACTTTACCATCCAGCAGATGTTCAAAGACTGCAAGCCCTATATGATATTGGGGATTTCCCCGCAATCCATATTTTCAAAATTACTTATTCAAAGAATAATTCTTCAATGGGCGTGGCCCATCCTTATGCACCAATATCCATTTGAGATAACTCAAAACAGATTCATTAAGGATTTAGTGCCCACCCTTTTGAACAAGAAATTCCTGCTTGAAAGTTACGATATAAAGAAATTCAAGAATCAAGTTGACGAACAAGAAAGAACCAACAGAGTTCAAAAAAGAGATTTATATACCTATCGCAAGAATTGCGACGAAGACATAAAGATTCTTGAAGCGGGGAATACTCTCGTAAATCTAGTCTTGACATGTCCCTGTTGTAAGAGTACAGGAAAATTGCATGACGGGGCGACCAATGACAACTTTTTGGTTTCCTGCAATAATTGCCATAGCCGTTGGAGCAGAAACGGAAACAAAATCAAATGGTCATTCAAAGACACAAAACTTCATGGGAAATGGGAATCTTTTGAATTAAAAATTTAATTCTGTCCATAACATATTTGTGAATATCTATATAAGAAAAATTTTTCTTATATAACGAAATTTTTTATACGTGAGGTAAGTTATCCACCCCAAAAACGGCGATTTTGGCCTTTTTTCCTTTTGGCATGCATTTTGCTTTTCTGAGAGTGTCGAAGAACACAAACAAGGAGTGCAAAATGTCATACATATCCAGCAATAAGGAAATCCGTGATTTCGTCCTGAACCTGCTCCGCTCTGGGCAATGGGAGATTACTCGGCATGGGAAGCACGTCATTATCCGGCACACGGCAAAAGGGGCCAACAAGACTGTTGTGATTCCCAGTACGCCGAGCGATCCGAGAACCTTTGATAACTTCCGGCGAGACTATTTTCGCTACTTACGGCAGTATCTTATTCAATCGGGGTGGATTCGAACGAATTCCAAACCCAAAGTCAACACAACCTTAGCAGCATAAAGGGGGTAATACCTATGTCTAAGCATAACGGACAACCACCAATCAATCCGCATGGAGCCGGTTGGCCTTCCACTACGGGAGGCAAATCAGGCGGTGGTCGCGGAGGCAATCCGCCTAAAGGCAGATAACGGCCAATAATTCTCTCCCCCAGGTTTTGCCCTCGGGGGAGTTTTCACTTCAGCGGCCTACCCCACCGTCGCCGTCACATCTTCCGCAATCTGCTTGGGCGTGAGGCGGTTCCTTTCCATGAGCTCGCCGTAGGGCACCTTGTCGTAGAATTCCTTCTTGAGGCCCTTCACGAGTACCTTCATGCCGGTATTGCCGTAATAACGCGCAATCTTCTCGCCAAAGCCGCCGTCCACAACACCGTTTTCCAAAGTAACGACAATCTGGTGGTCGGTGCGCAGGCCATCCAATACCTCGCAATCGATGCCTGTGGCAAATCGCGGGTTGACAATGGTCGCGTCGATTCCCGACTTTGCAAGTTCTGCAGCGGCTTCTTCGGCGAGGGTGTAGTAGCTCCCGAGACCGATTAATGCCACCTTGCTTCCACGTTTGTCAACCTTGTACGTGTTCAGCCTGGAGTAATCCTTGTCGAACGCGGTATTCCTGTGCGCAACTCCATTCGGGATGCGGATGGCGATCGGGTGTTCCGTCTGGTCAATCGCATAGTCCATCATGGCGACGGCCTCTTCCACGCAGGTCGGGCAGAGGTATACCAGGTTCGGGATGTTACTCATCATCGGGATGTCGAATATGCAGAGGTGCGTGGTGTCGTTCATGCCGTCGGCACCCGACATGGTCACGAGAATCGTTGCCGGGTTGTTGTTCGCGCAGAGGTCCTGCGAAAGCTGGTCGTAGGTGCGTTGGATGAACGTGCCGTGCGTACTATAAATCGGTTTTGCTCCGCCCTTCGCGAGGCCGGATGCAAGCGCCACGGCGTGCTCTTCGGCAATGCCCACGTCAATGAACTGCTTGCCCGCTTCCTTGCGCTGGTCGGCAAAGAACCCGATGCCCGCAGGCACGGCGGAATGGATCACGACCACCTTCGGGTCCGCCTTGATTTTCTTCATCAGGTAATCGCCGAGGATGCCTCCGTACGATTCTCCCTTGCCCCAGTTGATGACGCCGGTCGGAATATCAAACGGTGCCGCCCAGTGGAAACCCTCCTTTGAGTTTTCCGCAAAGCTGTAGCCTTTGCCCTTGAGCGTGTAGATGTGCACCACGACGGGTTTCTTGGAATCTTTCACCTGCTTGAACGCTGCGATGAGCGGTTCAATTTCGTTACCTTGTTCTACATAGAGGTAGTCGAACCCGAGGGTCTTAAAATAGTTGTTTTCGCTTTTGCCCTGCGTGGCACGGAGTTCCGCGAGGCTCGCGTAGAGTCCGCCGTGGTTTTCGGCGATGGACATTTCGTTGTCGTTCACCACCACGATAAAGTTCGTCGCGTACTCGCCCGCATTGTCGAGGCCTTCGAACGCTTCGCCACCGCTCAAGGAACCGTCACCGATTACGGCAATCACATTGCCCGATTCGCCCTTGATGTCGCGTGCGGTCGCCAGTCCGAGAGCGAGGCTCACCGAGGTCGAGGTATGGCCAATCATAAAGTGGTCATGTTCGCTTTCGCAGGGTTCTGTGTAGCCCGTGACGCTCCAGTATTTTTCCGGATTCAAAAACGCTTCGGCACGGCCGGTCAGAATCTTGTGGGTGTAGCTCTGGTGCGACACATCGTAGACGATTTTATCTTTCGGGGATTCAAAAACGTAATGCAGCGCGATGGTCGCTTCCACGAATCCGAGGTTCGGCGACAGGTGTCCGCCGCATTTTGAAATCTTGTTGAGGAGGGCCGTACGGATTTCGCCAGCCAGCGTCTTGAGGGTTTCAGAGTCCATCTTCTTGACGTCGGCAGGGGACGCGATTTTTTCCATCAGCATAAGGAACCGCCTTCGGGGTGGTTGAGTGTTCATTACAAATATACTACCTGCAGCCCCATTTAAGTTCCAAAACGGGCCATCGAACCATGCCACCTCTCTATTTTTCTATTTTTACCCCCGCAACAAAAAACCGCGCATGCGGAAAGGATTAATCTATGTCGAAACTGACAGATTCTAAGGAATGGAAGGCCCTCGAAGCCCATGCCGAAGTCGCCAAGACCTGGCACATGAAGGAACTCTTCGCGAAGGACCCGGCCCGCGCCGGCAAGTTCAGCCTGGAGGCCTGCGGACTCTTCCTGGACTACTCCAAGAACATCATCACCGACGAGACCATGGCGAAGCTCCAGGACCTGCTCAAGTCCGCCAACTTCGACGACATGCGCGCCAAGTACTTCGCTGGCGAAAAGATTAACACCACCGAAAAGCGCGCTGTGCTCCACACCGCACTCCGCTACAAGGGCAACGACGCCATCTGCGTCGACGGCAAGGACGTGATGCCCGAAGTTCGCGCCGTGCTCAAGCACATGGAAGACTTTACCCACCTCGTCCGCAGCGGCAAGTGGAAGGGCCACACCGGCAAGTCCATCAAGTACGTGGTGAACATCGGTATCGGCGGTTCCGACCTCGGTCCGGTGATGGTCACCGAAGCTTTGAAGCCGTATGCCGAAAAGCCGATCGCCGGCGAAACCTCTCCGGAAGTCTACTTCGTTTCTAACATCGACGGCACTCACATGGCCGAGACGCTCAAGAAGGTGAACATCGAAGAGACGCTCTTCATCGTCGCTTCCAAGACGTTCACGACCCTCGAGACCATGACCAACGCCGAAACGGCCAAGGCCGCCGTCCTCAAGGCTTTCAACGGTGACGAGAAGTCCATCGCGAAGCACTTCGTGGCGCTTTCCACCAACACCGAAGCCGTCGCCGCCTTCGGTATCGACACCGCCAACATGTTCGAATTCTGGAACTGGGTCGGTGGCCGTTACTCCCTGTGGTCTGCCATCGGTCTCTCGATCGCTCTCCGCATCGGTTTCGAAAACTACATGAAGCTCCACCAGGGCGCCTACGAAATGGATCAGCATTTCAAGACCGCTCCGGCCGACAAGAACATGCCGGTTATCCTCGCCCTCATCGGCGTGTGGTACAACAACTTCTTCGGCGCTTCCAGCTACGCGATGCTCCCGTACGACCAGTACCTGCACCGCCTCGCCGCCTACTTCCAGCAGGCCGACATGGAATCCAACGGCAAGACCGTTGACCGCGATTCCCTGCGCGTCGACTACCAGACCGGCCCGATCCTCTGGGGCGAACCGGGCACCAACGGCCAGCACGCCTTCTACCAGCTGATCCACCAGGGCACCAAGATGATTCCTTGCGACTTCATCGCCCCGGCCAACAGCCACAACAAGGTCGGCGACCATCACCAGAAGCTGCTCTCCAACTTCTTTGCCCAACCCGAAGCCTTGATGAACGGCAAGACGCTCGCCCAGGCCCAGGAAGAACTCCGCAAGGATGGCAAGAGCGAAGAAGAAATCGCATTCCTCGCTCCGCACAAGGTGTTCGAAGGCAACAAGCCGACCAACTCCATCATGATGGACTACGTTTCCCCGGAAACGCTCGGCGCCCTCATCGCCATGTACGAACACAAGATCTTCACGCAGGGCGTTATCTGGAACATCAACAGCTACGACCAGTGGGGTGTTGAACTCGGCAAGCAGCTCGCCAAGAAGATCCTCCCGGAACTCGCCAAGGCCGACGCCGAACTGGGCCACGACAGCTCCACCAACGGGCTGATCAAGTGGTTCAAGGCTCACCAGGCTTAATGGACCCTATCGTGCTTTGCACTCCAGGGTGACATGTCATTGCACTTCGTGCATGACTGCGTCGGTTATCCAATGCGTGTGCAAGCACCCGCGCTGTATAACCTAGCATGTCATTCTGGAGTGTCCGCAAGGACACGATAGAATCAATAAAAACCGCGGCTTTCAAAAGTCGCGGTTTTTTGTATAAAATCACATCCAATTTCATTCCAAGTTGGAATAAAATCTTTCCACTCCACAAGAGCCTCTTTGCGCTTCCGCACACTACGAGAGCCGTTTGCAAACTTTTTGCACTCATCACCGCTTTTGAGGGTATTTTATAACGAAATGACTCAACAACGGAGACAATATGAAAAGGGGCATACTTTTCATCCTGGGACTTTCTGCAGCGCAAGTTTTTGCCGAAAACCAATGCATAGAGCTTTGCTCCTCATGCATGAATAACGACAAGCAAGATGTATGCGCAAAAGTCGAATCCCTTTGCAAGTGTTCAGATATTCTAGAAAGTTTAAAGTTGGAACTTCTGTCAACGAACTCGTCGACAATCGATACCACGCAGGCCACTCAAGCACCCTTTGACACAAGTATTTCTCCAATCGACTCGCTGGCAGAAGCCGACAGCACAGAACATAATGATTCGGCAATAACAATCGTTACGACACAAGACACGCAAGTAGTAGAAAAAAGGCAAGTATTTTCACAAGGCGAGCAAAACATCAACGTGACAGTCTCTGTTGTTACGGAGAAAGAAAAAGTAAAAGAGGAACCAGCCCCTTCACAAACAAAAAAGAACAGAATTTTCTATTTGGGTCTTTCCCTCGGTTTCGAACAGTTCCAAGAATACACCGTTGCCAATTACGAAGTCTACGAAGCGGATGAATTTTACGACCACTTAGGCGCAAATCTTGGATTGTTCTTGCGCTGGTATTTTTATAGCGCAGGAAGTTTCCAGTTCGGTCTAAACGCAATTTACCATCACGGGTACAACGATATACAAGGCTCTGATTTCAAGATTGGCGGAGAGCAAATCAATTACAACCATGATGTATCCATTAATTACCACAGCATCATGGCAGAGATTCCGCTCACTTTCCGCTTCGGAATACCCTTTATAGCAAGTCCCTATCTTAGCTTAGGCATCCATGTTCGCAAACCCATTTACGCATGGATCGATTACGATGTCGACGTAACGTTCCATTTGGGCAACTATTATAGTTACAGCAACCGCGACTACGATTTCGATGAACACGGAGGTTATCACGGAGCGTTTGCGGACATCGATTGGGAATTCCTCGGCTATCTCGGATTCGGAATCGAATTAACAAGACACATTTCCATCCAATGGCAGATGCTCCTGATAAATGCGGTCACTTACTCCGCCAATGTTTTAAACTACAAATTGCTAGCCGATACCTGGCGTTTAAGCCTCGACTTCGCTTTCTAAGGAGGGCATATGAAGGTTATCAAAACAACAAAGTCCATCTGGATTGGAGGCCTTGCGCTGGCGGCATCCATGTTCCTTACCGCATGTAGCTATGAAAGTCCCTTTTCAAAAGCCGAAGAAGAGTTGGACGACATAAGATACGACGCCAAAAGTGAATACGAAGATCGAGAATCAGAGGACGAAGCGGACAAGTGCTACTATGGCGAAAGTTCCCACCCGGATTCGTGGTGTTGCAACTACTATGGATATAGATGCGGTTACATCTCAAGCAGCTCCTCTTTCCGTTCAAGTTCCAGTTATCGGCAAAGTTCCAGCAGTACCCAGAAAGAGTACGTATCGGAATACGATTATCTAACCAGTTCCATGACGCTCAACTTCAGTTTGACCCACTACGAACAGACCGTATGCACCATGGAAGGCAAAGGTTCAAAATCCTGCAACTATGACGACGGAGATCCAAAGATTTCCTTCAAGATCATATTCATCAAATTCACCGGAGATTCAACGACATATTCTACGAGCGACAAACTCGGGAAAAAATGGTTCTATTACGAAAACACAGGCGAATGGGATGGCAAAAAAACATTTTCTGTAAATGTTCCCGCATACACAGAAACCATCCGCGTTTGCCCAACGGTTCTCGATGACGACTTTAGTTTTGACGACGACATGTCATCTGGTTATTGCTACTACATTTCCAGCATCGGTTCGTTAGATTATCAAGAAGTAGTTTACCAATCGGACTACAAGAACACGAAATGCGAAGTTGAATGGGAATGGTATTTATACTAGGCCACAGAAGCCTAGAATCCCAGGCGGCAATCCCTATTTCAGCGTATGGAGCAGGGAATCGATGCGGGCAGTCATCTTGACGGCGCCGGTATACGCAAGGTGGTCCTTGTCATTGCACACTTCGCCCAAAAAATCGTGATTGCCCATCTTGTTCTCGTCCATGAAGATGAAGTTCGGGTGTTCCTTGCTCAGGTCGGCAATTCCCTGCAACAGCTCGGGAGCCTCGCTGCGGCGCGGGCCATAGCGCCCGAACGAGCCCGTCTTCTGGAAATTCGGGTTCTGCGGGAACACGATACCGATAACGTAAATGCCGTTGCTTTCGGCCAGTTCGATAATTTCCTCAAGATGCGCGAAGGCCTCATAGTAGCTGTCCGAGGCAAAATCCATCCAGGTGCTGTCATATTCCACAACGGGCAAATCTTCCCAAGGCTTCGGATTGAAGCGCACATAGCCCATCTCGTCACGGAAATAGCCCGCATAGAAATCCGACCCGAAGGAGGACTGCACCACCTCGGCCAAGCCCTCGGGAACACTATCCTGCCAGAAGTTATGGTTCGCATCATAGATGTAGCCCGGATACTTCTTGTATTCGTTGTAGAAGAAGTTGTATTCGCTCCGCTCGCTATGGAACCACAAATCGATATCCAGCGATACGATGAGGTACTTGAGGTTCTTCACGTGCGGCAGCACGTAGTTTTCGAACAGGTACTTGGAAACGTAAACCATGTTGGGCACATTCGCCATATTTATGACAAAGAAATCTTCGCTGAACAGGGCCGGGACGAGGCCCATGAGCGGCCTGGACGACCCAAGAATCACGACATTCGCGGTATCCTTGTACGTCCAGAGGAGTTCCAGCTTATAGCGCAACATGTAAGGGGGCTCGCCCGCACCAATTGAGCAATACACGCCCGCGCTGTCGAAGTCCAAATCCGTCTGGATGGCGCTACCCGCTTCCTGAGTCCAGAGGGCGGGATGCCACATATCTTCGCCTTCCACGAGTTCAATCATGCTCGAATCGCTTACATCCACCAGCACCACCCAGCCGTGCCTGCCTTCCGGATTCGCGATAGAGGTCACCACGTATTTTTCGCCGGGACGCCTCGTGGCGTCGTGAGCCCATTCCGTATGGTCGAACGAGAAACCCGCGGGAGCCCCGATGGATTCAATCAACTTGCCCGTACTGTCGGCGATGAGCAGGCGTTCGTGCGTTCCGTAATCCTGTCCGACGAATTCGCGGCCCGTCTTCCCGCCAAAATCAAGGAATAGCGTGCGTTTGCTGCCATCGCGCGCGAGGCTCGCGTTGCAGGCCTGCTCGCCCTCATACCATACCTCATCACGCGCGGCACCCGAACTGTCCACAATGCGGGCGCGCAGTTTCGACGCCCCCGTAACAGCCAGCCTGTTATCGTCACTCACGCCCCCATGGTACGCGCCTTCGAAAAGTTTCTGCGGCATACCGAACGCGCCTTTCGAGAACGGCACCTGCCAAGTGGTCTGCGTCCGGAACGAGGCATCGTCCTTGTTGTTCGCCGCCGATGTCACAAAGACGATGACGGTATCGCCCGAATCGAGCACACGCCAGCGCGGTATCGCGGCACCATCCACATTGAGCTTCGCGACATAACTCCAGATGGCATCGAGGCTGCGCACATATATACGCGACTTGCCATCTACGCCCTCGAGGCCGGTACAGAAAGCCACCAACTTGCCATCGGGAGAAATATCCGGATGGTACACGTCGAACGTGTCGACGATTTCCTCGACGTTCGGAATCCCGCTGGAATAGTCGATATATGCGAGATTCCCCGTCAAATCGTTCCTGAAGGCGAGTTTTACGTTGAACGAACCCGTCTTCCCGCGAAGTTTCGCGGAATTGGACACGACGACAAAACGGCTATTGCCCGCGTACCCCTTGTCGTTCATCCATACGGCGCTGGGAATGGCGCCCATGGCAAGGCGGAACCCGACATATTCGGCATGGGTAGAAGAGGTCACGGTGTACACGTCACCGCGGGAATACCGCAGCATTCCAGAAGCGGGCGTGCGGAAAGAACCGCCCTTCACGATGCGCTTTCCCTGGTGACCACCGTCGGGTGCACCCGCAAAATTCATGAGGGTCGTATCCCGCAGATTGGCATACCAGTCGTTCACCCATTCCATCACGTTGCCCGCCATATCACAGATGGCATCGCCCTGCAACGCCGTACACACCTCATGGGGTTTGTCTTCGGAATTTTCCGCACTCCACGAATGCTGCGTATCCCAATGCCAGCGGGAAACAAACATCCATTCCGCTTCCGTTGGCAGGCGCATCCCCGCCGACTGCGGTTCGAACGCGTACCCTTCCAAGAAAGTGCAATGCCCCTGGTTGTCCTTCGTCACGGCAGTGTACCTGTAGGCGGTATCGAGATCAAGCATTTTGCTCTTCTCGTTTGCGAAAAGCACCGCATCGAAGAACGTCACGTCGGTAACGGGCAGGGAATCGTTTTCGCATTCGGGCACGAACCCGCGGCCATCCATCACGGACTTGTATTCACCGCAGGTGACCTCGTGTTTAGAAAACCAAAAATTGTAGTCGAACAATACAAGCATCTGCGGGCGTTCGCCGGAAGGAGCGGTCGTCACGTTGGCCCCGAGATACACGGAATCACCGGCAGCGCCAATCAGTTTAAATCCGTCCGTTGCCGCGGGCTCCTCGGGGGTCTCCACAATCGGGGATGACGGCGAGTCCGGTTTCTTGTCCGTACACGCCACAACGGCCATAGCGACGGCTACGGCGGCAAACAGGGGAACCCTACACAAACGAATCAAACCTTTTTTGGAACTCTCAAAAAACATTGATAATTTCACCCCTCCCGTTTCACAATCCCTTTTGCAAATATATATTTTTTTCACCATGTCCACCGAACCGATCGAATCGCTCATCAAGAAACTTTCCCCGCTCATGGAGGAAGAATCCGAAATATTCCGCGAGCTTGCGGTCTTTTTCGGCAGAGCCTCGAAAATTCAGACGGACAGAAGCGAACTTTCGAAATTCCTGGGCCGCAAAAGGCTCTACCAAGTTCTGCGCTTTACAGGAAATAGTTTCAAGGACTGCGTGTACCAACTCGTGGACGATCATCCCGAATCGATGGAAGCGCTCGGCATGCTGCGCTACTACACCTCGCCCAAGAAAAAAATCGACTGGGAACAGATCGAGCATGCCGAAATAGCCCTGGGCAAAGAACTTACCACGAACGCCTACGGATGGATGCCCGACGCATGGACGGCATTCGAAGGCGAATCGGACGAAGAAGGGAACCCGCACGAGCTGGTGGCCATTCTCGCATTCGATTACGGCGATTAACCAGCCTTACGTCTTGCCGATGGCACTGCAGTGTAACGAGGGTTTGCAAGCCTCTGCAACGCGGCGGTATGATGATGGGTGACGAGCGGGGTTATGGATTGACAAATTCAAACAAAGTAATTCCCGGTAATTTGCCTTTTCGGCTATTAAGGTAATCACTTAAGGCCATGTCCACGACCTGCTTGCGCTGCGATGACGCATGGCGGAGCCGCGGGGCTTCCCCAGGCTTGAACACGATAAATCCGGTATGGCTCGCATCGTATTTTTCGGCCTTCGAGATAAAGGCAACGCCGAGCACATTCAGGGTGTCGGACCGCGTCTCGGCGGCCCAACTGCGAGCCTTTTCATAAGGCAGGTAGCGGATTTGCACCTTCGGGTCGTCAGCCGGTTTGCCGTCAACCAGGTACTTCATTTTCTTCGCCTTGAAGAACTCCTTCTTGGCGATGGTGCGTTCCATCAGCGTATCGCCTTGCACCGGCATAATGCGGGCGAACTTCCCTTCGCCCACCCAGTCGACAATCATGTAGTGCTTGCGCGTGCGGTAGCCGATTTTTCCGCCCACATAGCGGATGCGCTGTAGCACGTTGAACAGAGAATCTTCGCTAGTCGCATTCGCCATCGCGAGAACGTGTTCCACGTAGGTGACGCAATCGACCGAATCCAAATACACCATCGGTTTCGACTCCACGGCATCGATATGGCCCTCGCCCATCTTGCCGAGACCATACGGCGTTTTCATGAGCCTCCTGGAGAAATATTCCAGGCGATCATCAAAATCCTTCAGGCCCATGCCCTCGCGCCACATGTCCTTCATGCGGAGCAGCGAAGGATACCCGTTGTTCGCCCATTCCACAAGCGCGATCCACACGGAATCCATCGTATTCTTGCAATCGGCATCCTTGTTTTTGCCGGTCTGGTTCAGGTACATGGCAACAGAAAGCGTGTCGCCCGCCATCGTGAAGATGTAACCCGCAAGGCCGTGAACTTCGGCGATGTAGCCCGTCTTGAAGCGCGTAAACCAGGGATACAAAAGCGTCTGCATGCGCTTGCTGCCCGAACCGATCCGCGGGCTCGCAAAAGAATTGACGTAGTATTCGCCCTTCGGGTGGCGCGCCATCTTGGCAAGCATCTTCGTTTCGACGGAAGGCTTGAGCTTGTTTTTCGCGGCCAGCCCGCAACCGTCGAACACTTCGAACCCGCTGGAATCAAGCCCCATCTCGGCGAGGAACCTGCGTTCGAGTTTCTTGCCGTTTTCTACGCTCCCGACGCCATACACGTAGGCGGCGGCATTGCGGAAGAGCGTCTCGGCATGCAAATTCTGGCTTCTCTGGTTGATTTCGTCCATCACGCTCAGCAGAGGCGCCGACGAGAAGGTAAAGGTTTTCCTCTTCACGGGGCCCGCGGGAACGGGAGCCTCGTACAGCACCAGCCCGCGATCGCGGAAGGCGCGCAAAAGAGCCGCACGGAAATACCCGATGGCCTTGCGCACGGGTATCACGAACTGCGTCGAATCGGACTCGATATCGAATTCGCCCTCGATGGTCACCACCGGCTCGTTCGGGTCCAGCGCACGGTTCCACTTGAGCTTCTGCTTGCGTCCGCGCTTGTTGCGGGGCGCCGTCTTCGTTATCAACTTGTTCACGACCTTGACATACCCCACGTCGGGCACGACCGTCACGCGGACCGGATCGCCCTCGGCATCACCCGGCTTAATGCGGATTACCGTGCAGTTGTCGTTGAACTGCAGGGGCGTCACCTCGGCACCGTAATAGTAGTCGAAAAAGTCACTGCGCCAAAATTCGGGTTTCCAAGGCGGAGTAAAGAACGATGTGTCGAGCACCACGCGGCCGCGGATGGTATCGATGCCGAGCGACTTGATGGAATCGGCCATCGCGTAGAGAACGAGCATCGGGTCGGTGTAATAGCGTGCCGAAATATTCGGGTCGCCTTCGCCGCGCACGTTCACTTCGCCGGTAAAGACGTTGCGCTGCTTGTTACCTATCAGCCTGAGCTTTGTCTGCGGGGCATAATCGAGCGGCAAAAAATGAAGCGCGGTCGCCGTCGAGAGCGTCTTCATCGTGCTCGCGGGCGTAAAATATTCGTCGGCATTCACGTTCAGGAGTTCCGCTCCCGTGCTCACCGAACGCACGGAAAGCCCGAATTTCACTTCGGGAATCACGGAATCGATGTAGGCCTGATACGGTGCGAAATCGAACCCCGCAAAGAGCGGCGCAATCGCAAGCAGGAGAACAACAACCAACCTATTCAAGAACCCCAAACCCAACCACTCACTTTTTGCGACGAACCAAGCAAACAATCAAGCAAACAAAAGCAGCGATTACAGCAAGGCTAATGAGAACAAACGCGACAACAATGATTATGTCAACCGCACGCCACATGGGGTACAGAGAAGTCGGATGCTCGAATTTCAAGTCATCGGGCAAGACTTCCGGAATATCCGCAAGCAGGGCGTTTTCAACCATTTTCAAGGCGGCCGCCTCGTCGAGCGAATCATCGCGACGCAAGACATTGTTCACGTCCTTATGGGCTTGCACCAGGAGTTTCGCGACTTCGCGTCCGCGAATATCCTCGTTTTCGTTTAAGGACAGCGCCGTCCCGATATCGTTTGTTAGTTTATTTAAAATACATTCAATTTCACCCCATTCGGGGATATTCGGGAAACTCTTGCCAATTTCGAGACTCTGGATGACCTGCGAGTAGCGGCGATCCTGGTTCCAGATGCTGATGAGCCCGCGGTCCGAAGGCAGGAATCCAACCGCACGGCAGAAACCGTCGATGTTGTCGGAACGCAACAGGTAAGAAAGCAACATTTCCGCGGCAGCGTACCGCACGGAATCGCCATGCTTGGGCAAGGCCAGGTGGCTTCCGCCCACGAACGTGTAATGCGCACGCGGACCTTCAGGAGACGGCAAAATCATGATGCCGTCATCGGCGATAGCGCTCGAGCGCAGCCCGCCGACATCTTCGGGATAGTCCAGCTGGCGCACAAGTTCCGACGAGCCGTAATGGATGAGGACTTCGGAGTTCACGAACCGCGCCGCGTTCTGCGCTGAATTTTCAGAAAGGCTCAAGGGGGCAAGTTCATTGTCGCCCAGAATCTTCACGAACACGGAAATGCCAGCAAGCGTCAGGGAATCCAGCAGGCCGCTCCTGCAGGAACCTTCTTCACAATCCAGAAATTCGCCGCCGTAACTCCACACGAACGGAGCCATCTGCTGCGGCCCGGTCCAGTCGTCCTTGCCGGGCAGCGCGAACGCTGCGACGCGCTTCATTTCGGAGTTCTTCAATTCCCCGCGGTTGATGGCGCGGAGCGATCCGAGGAACCTCGAGAAGTCGCTAATATCGCTGTCCTGAATGTCGAGCGAATGCCAGAGCCACTCGTTCGCGAAAAAGACGCGCACGTCCAGGAACCACGGGAAGGAATACACGTCGGGACTGCCGACCATGCGGCTCGCCTTGAACAGTTCGGGATAGAACCTCGAAGAATCAATTTGGGCAAGGAGCGTGTCGAGCACGCGGAGCTTGCCGATCGAAGCAAAATGCGGGACCCACGTGGAACCCAGCTGCAACACGTCCGGGAAATCAGCTACGGAATCCGGATTGGCGAGAGCCTCGGAAATGGCGGCGTAGGCGGTGGCCCAGTTCAGCACGCGCACCTCGACCGGGATGCCCGTATCGCGCCGGAACTTTTTCACCAACTTGTGCACGGCCTTCTGCGAGCCGACACCGTTGTCCATGACCCAAAGATAAAGCGGGCCGGACCAGGGGGCACTTTGCAAAACAGGTTCCGCATTGGCAGGCGTCGCAACAGCAGCGATTGCGACCGAAGCAGCGACAATCAACGAGGCCAGCAGGCCACGCGCAGGGTGCAACGCATACTTTTTCAACAGCTTCTTCATTTTGCGAGCTTCTTGAAGTCCTCAAAAAAGTTCGGATAAGTCTTGTTCACACACGCGGGATCCAAAATTTTGATAGGCACGCCACCGAGCGCGACGAGACTGAAGCACATCGCCATGCGGTGGTCGTTGTAGGTTTCAATTGTCGCGCTCTGCAATACTTCGGGAGGCGTCACCGTGATGCTGTCCATCGTTTCGCGCACAGTCGCGCCCACCTTGCGCAGTTCCGCAGCCATCGCCGCGATGCGGTCGGTCTCCTTCACGCGCCAACTCGCGATACCGGTAATCGTCATCGGGGCATCCGCAAACAGCGCAAGTACCGCGACCGTCATGGCGGCATCGGGAATCTCGATGGCGTTGAATTCACCGAGGCTCTTGAGCTTGCCCTTCGGGCCTTCGCATTCGATAAACTCGTCACCCCACGTAATCTTCGCGCCCATGCGTTCCAGCACCTTCGCGAATTGCGCATCGCCCTGAGTGCTGCACTTGCCCACGCCGACGACCTTCACCTTGCCACCGGCAATGGCCGCTGCGGCAAGCGGATAGCTCGCCGAACTCGCGTCGCCCTCTACGAAGAAATCGCCGGGAGAGGTGTACTCTCCATGCGGCACGTCGAACCGGTACGGCTGGGCCGCAGGCCACGAGACCTCAACACCGAAGCGCTTCATCACGGCAAGCGTAAGCCTTATGTACGGCTCGGAAATCAGTTCTCCATCCACGTGGATTTTCAGCGGAGCCTTGCAGTACGGAGCGCAAACCAAAAGCGCCGTAAGGTACTGGCTCGAGATGTTCCCGCGCACATGCACCTCGCCACCTTCGAGCCCGGAGGCATCGATACGGAGCGGCGGATAGCCCTCGGTCTCGAGGTATTCAATCTTCGCGCCAAGCGTACGCAACGCATCCACGAGGTCGCGTATCGGGCGTTCCGACATGCGTTCTTCGCCCGTAAGCGCAAACTGGCCCTTCCCGAGCGAAAGCGCGGCCGTGAGCGAACGCATCGCCGTACCCGCGTTGCCGAGGAACAGGTCCACAGCGCCGTCCACCGATATGGGCTTGCCGCTGCCTTCCACCACAGCCTCGGAGAAGTCTTCCGAAAAATCGATATGAACGCCGAGTTTCTGCAAGGCCTCGCCCATGTAGCGCG
This sequence comes from Fibrobacter sp., assembly GCF_017551775.1. Classification (NCBI taxonomy): domain Bacteria; kingdom Pseudomonadati; phylum Fibrobacterota; class Fibrobacteria; order Fibrobacterales; family Fibrobacteraceae; genus Fibrobacter; species Fibrobacter sp. The sequence continues at coordinate 55,667 of NZ_JAFZKX010000040.1, forward strand.
TATCGTCGCTCTTGAGCAGGTTGTGCAGGCGGGTCCGGCCCTTCGCGAGGGCGGCAATCAAAAAGGCTCTGTTGGTAATACTCTTGGAACCCGGGAGGCGAACCTCCCCTTCAAACGAAGTAAAAACCGGTAACTGTATAAAAGACGGGCGGAACTGAAAATCTTCCATAATTCAAAATTATAAATTATTGAAAAGGCGGCGCACGGAGCGCCGCAAAATCCGCTTAAATTCGACGACAACCGCAAAACGGCAGGTAGACCATGGAACAAGAAATCACGACAAAGGAATTCGAGGTGCGCTTCTCGGACTGCGACCACCACAGCCGCCTAAAACTTTCGAACCTTTTCCTGTTCATGGAAGAGACGGCCATCGCCGACGCCGAGAAAAACGGTTTCGGCCTCTGGAAGATGATGCAGGCCGGCTACACCACCGTCATCACGCGCCTCAAGATTCGCATTTTGCACACGCCCGTCTGGGGCGAAAAAATCCAGGTATCCACCTGGGCCAAGGACATCATCAAAGACAAGGTCGTACTGAAGGACTATTCCATCGTCGATTCACAGGGGCACTCTATCGCCCAGGCGACTTCGAGCTGGCTCCTGGTGAACATCAAGACCGGCAGGTCCGAGAACCCCGCCGATTGCCCGTTCCCCATCCCGCTGTTCCCCGGCAAGAACGCGCTGCCCGAAATGATGGACATTCTCGACCCGCAGATCGAACCGAGGGTGGTATGCACGGAAACGGCCAAGTACAGCGACCTCGACATGAACAGGCACGTGAACCACTGCCGCTACGTGGACTGGGTCATGGACGCCCTCGACGCCGAAGAACTCAAGAGCCGTCGCATCCGTTCCATACAAATGAATTATCTTTCGCAGGTCCCGCTCGGGGGGAAGGTGAGCATCGTACGCTTCAAGAACACGAACCACCACGCCTACATTTTCGGGATGAACGAAGTGGGCATGCAACGCGACCCGAACGATGCGGAATGCCATTTCCAGGCGCGCATCGGGTTTGCAGACTAATTTTATTAGTTTGTATTAACCACCACGCCCAAATCAGGCCACAGTTCAAACGTCACGCTGCCGTCTCGGTCGGTGCGGAAAAACCGCGCCGTATCCCCGAGCACATAAGCGTACTTGCGGATAACCGACATGGCGGGGTGCCCGTAGCTGTTGCCCGCGCCAACGCTTGCCACGGCATAATCCGGAGCGACTTGCGCAACGAACCGCAGTGAGCTGCTCCCCGCAGATCCGTGGTGCGGCACCTGCAGCAAGCCCGCGGAGAGCGTGGGGGAAAGTTCCAGCAGGCGGCGTTCACCCGCAGAATCCAGGTCGCCCGTCAGGAGGGCGGTAGAAACCCCGAATTCCACCCGCAGAACCACGCTCGCAGGGTTCCCGCCTTCGCGCACGTAATCCGGCGGCCAAAGAACGTCGAACCGCGGGGCATCCCCGGCACCCGAAGACTGCCCGGAACCCGCGACACACTCGGGCGAACCTTTCCCGGCACCCGAAGACTGCCCGCAATCCGCAGCGAACCCGAGCGCATCCCCGCGCACAAGCATATCCACCGGGACGCCCAACCTGCGAGCCACCCGCAGTACGCTATCCCGCACAAAACCGCCCGCGGTATCCGGCCCCACGAACAGACGCCGCACATGCACCCGCGCGGCACTCCCAACCTGAGAAGAGTCAACAATCCGCGGCGACGTCCCAACCCGAGCAAAGCCAGCGCCCGCCTCACCCGAAACCCCACCGCGGTCCACAGCGAACTCCATGAACCCGCCCGCATGGTCCCTGTGGTTATGGCTCACCACCACCCACTCGAGCGTATCCACCCCGCGCGCGACCAGCGAATCCACCACCCCCACGGAATCGGGCCCCGTATCGTACAGCGCGAAACGCCCGCCATACTCCAGCAGCACCGCGAGCCCCTGCCCCACATCAAGAAACTCGACCCGCAGCGGAAGAGCCTCCTCCTCGCCCTCATCTATCACACAAGTGCATGCGGTCAGGGCGAAAACGGCCGCCAGAACCCACTTTTTTAACGAAAAAACAGAGTATCTCATACCCTTAATACGGTTATCCCCCCTAAAATCAGCCAAAAGCACACCTTTTTTACTATCTTTTAGGTATGCAGTTACCCAAATACAAGAAAAAGAAACGCATCAAGCTCAAAATTTGCCAGGAACCCGGCTGCGGACGCGAATTCTGGGGACACCCGATTGCCAAGTACTGCGAACTGCACCGCGACATCAAGTTGCGCCAGAAGCAGAAGAAGAACGTGGAGAGCATCGAGTCCAAGAACATCGTTATCCGCCACAACTACACCGAGTCCATGGACCTGATGTTCAAGTGCTGCCTCGAAGGATGCAACGAACTGTTCCCCATCAAGATTTACCCGAAGCAGACCGTCTACCCGCGTTTCTGCAAGGAACACACGAACGACTTCAAGCGCGAGAACTTCATCCGCATCATGCAGAAGAAGAACTCCGACTAGTTTTTTCGCGAAATTAGCGGTTTTTGAAACTTTTTTACTGCCATCCCTTGAAATTTGGGATGGCTTTTTTATATTTGGGCACGCTACATGGTGGATGTAGCTCAATTGGTTAGAGTCCCAGATTGTGATTCTGGATGTTGCCGGTTCGAGTCCGGTCATCCACCCGAAAAATCCCGCGATTATTCGCGGGATTTTTTTATCCAAGTTTTTCGCGGGATTCCTTCCATTTTTTTTCGCGAGGATTTTTTTCATTGATTTTTACAAGGGGGGACGTCTCCCCCTCGGCAGCACTGCGTTGCCGCCTACCCCCACTGCGGGCGCTCGCCGCCCCGCAACGCCCCGGCTAGTTTTGCGCTGCACTCGCCTCATTGCCAGGGGACTTCTACGGAGTCCCTTGCTAATCTTGGCACTACTCCGTAGTGCAGACTGCTGCGCACGGCTTATTCATACCTCATGCAACGGACAGAGAACCCATGGTCCTTAGCGGCGTAGTCGAACGGGCTGATTCCGTCACTCCTCACAAGCATGTAATCTGCGTATATCTCGAAATCTTCCTGGGACGAGCTCCAAAAGCACGCTTCGAAGCCCTCATTCGTGAAGCTAGAATCAAGGAATCTATTGCGTGTAAAATCGCGGTTTCTGTAATAATCGCGGATTCTGTAGCCAGCAGGCAACACAGCAAAGGAATAAGTGTCCCTTCCGTTTGCGCTAGCAATCGTGTCCACTGGACACGAAGTGCCATCTAGGGCATCATCGTCACACCATTCGTACCAGCCGCTAGTGGACCTGAGCGCCTCACTCGCCGTTGAACCGCCAACAGCTTCATAAAGTGCATACCACTCATCTAGAGAAGGCAGATGCCAGCCATCGGGGCAAACGCCCCGAACAGGGCCGTAACCCCTGTTGCATTTTACGCCATAGCCACAGCCCTTAGCTTTTGTAGACCATATTCCCGCACTGTCCATTGCGGCGCTCCATAGATATAAGCGACCATATTTCTCACAATAACTAGCACTATCATTATAGCAGAAACTGGAGGAATCTAATCCCTCAGTGGGTTGCAAATAGGCGTAGTTCAAATTCTCTGCCATCCAAATTTGTTCACCGATTTTTACAATCTTGTATGTTTGCCCGTCACGCCCATCAGTCATAGTTCCTGTAACTCCATCTTCAAAGAAACTGATACTCGACGCATCACTTGAAAACGACTCCGCAGAGCTACTACTTGACTTGGCATCGCCGTTTTTACTGCTACTCGATTTCGCAGAAGAACTGGACACACTTGTCTCGCTTTCGCTCGACTGCGGTGTGACGCTAGAGGAACTACTTGAATCGTCGCAGTCCTCGCAAACAGACAAAGACGAATCCTCGTCGGGGCGGGTTGTGAAACCGCTGCTGTCGTCATCGCCGCAAGCCGCAAACAAGAATGCAGACACGGCACATATTGCTAAAACTCTTTTCATTGTCCTAACCTCTCTACCCTAAAATTAATCTTGCACGCAACGAACAGAGAACCCGTAGTACTTGTAGTTGCTGCCCGGGCGCGCATCGTCGCCGTCGTAGTTCAAGTACATGCGGCACGCGTAGTCGCTATTGAACTCAGTAGAACTCCAGAAGAACGCGTTGTCGCCCTCGCCGTTGAAATACCCATTGTAGCTCCTGAGGCCAGCAGGCAACGCCGAGAAGGAATAGGCATCCGTGCCGTTGCCGCTACTGTTCCAGCCGCTAGTGGACTTGAGCATTTTGCCTGCTGTTGATTGGCCCCCGACCGCGGTAAACAACGTATTCCATTCCGTTTGTGTAGGCAGGTGCCAGCCCTCAGGACAAACTCCGCGTACCGGATATGTCGGTGAGCAAGTCTTATTATAGCCACAGCCCTTGCCATTCGTAGACCACGTTCCCACACTGTCCATCGCTGCAGCCCAGGTGTAAAGGCGACCATATTTGATGCAGTTGGCAGGGTCGTTACCAAAGCACCAACTAGTGGAATCGGAGGTGTAGCCACTATTATTATAGA
>NZ_JAFZKX010000041.1 GCF_017551775.1 Fibrobacter sp.
CTGTCCGCGAAAGCCGAGGCCATGGACTGCACCATCCCTACGGGCGAGCGGTCGACGAAGAAGGTCAACGCGCTGTCAAGCGAGGGAACGACCCGGCCCAGTATAGTGTTCGTACGGGGGGTGTCGGACACGAGCGTATCCGTGAGGGCCCGTATCTCGTCCATGATGGCCTCCTGGCGCAGCAGGGTAGTATCCATGCGGAACACTAGCGGCGTAGCGCTCGAATATACGTACAAGCTCTCGGGCGACGCTATGCGCACGTCCACCGTGTCCTGCTGCATTATCGTAACGAGGTTGCCAACCGCGGTAACCAAGTTCGCGGTATTCGTCGCGGCGTCCCTGGCCGCCACCTGCGTGCCCCTGGTGTTCGCGTTGATTTCCTTGAGGTTAGGAAGGAGACCCTCTCCCGTCACGCCGCCGATGACGTCGTATATTTTTTCCTCGACATACATTTGATACTTGCGCTGTTCGTTCGCGTGATGAAGGGTATCACGAATCGCCAAGAGTATCTCGGTATCGGCGCTGCCGTCCGGCATATCGTCGGGAGGCTGCGAAAGGGAATCAGGTGGGGGGTTGTACGTCGAAGGATCGTAACCTTCGTTAGGAGGCTTCGTCCGTTCAATCGTATCCGCACAAGACTTCCAGGGCTTCGAAGGACATTCGGCCATATGGTCGCCGCCGACCATCTTCATTCGGCACATGTGGTTCTTGCCGTCCGGGCAGACGTAATAACACGCGCTGCCGTCCTGGCCTCCGTAGCGACAATTCTCGGTCGATATGCTGTCGTACGTGCAGGAATCGTTCGCGAGCTGCCCGGCGTTGTAGGAACCCTCGCAAAAGCCGTTCTGTCGGCAGGAATACAACACCATCTCGCCGTTGCCGACCGGGACGCCGTCGACATACTTCTGCACGTACGAACGGATTACGTTGTTCTCGCTGAACACGCTAGTGCACGTCCAAGTCGTATCCGGCGTGCGGCATCCGTCGGCCTGCGGATTGAGCACACAATAAAGCGAATCGGCCTCAGCCTGCGTTAAGCATTGATAATAACTGCATTTTGCCCATGTGTTATTATCGCAATAAAAACCACGAACGGGAACAATAGTAGAAGAAGCCCAGGCAGGGTTCCAACAATGGTTGCCGGAACAATCAAACGCGCCCTGGCAAGACGAAAGACTACCGTTTAACTGTGAGCATCGGAAATCGCTATAAGAATAGCCATTATGTAACGTACACTCTCCCCAGGAGTGAGCGCACAATATAAGCAGGGCAAGGAAAACTGCGTGCATAGCAGCGAGCACGGATTTTGATTTAAGTGCACGACCGGTGAGAGCGTAGCATCCGCTCAAGCTTAACTCCCGTCTTTCAGTTTCCCGCCCTGCCATAATTCATCCCCTTTTGGTTTTGCCGCGCTTCGCGGCTTCCTGCTCGTTGTTGCGATGTATCAACTCGCACCTGGGGCAATACAGATAGCTTGCATGTACGTAGGCTACGACGTTGGCCGGAATCTCCGCGCCGCAGACGTCGCAGTAAAGACTATTGGGCCGAGTCATAGTAGATAACCCCCGGCGTGAAATGCGCATCGCCATACGCCTTGTTCAGTTCCTCATTCAGTTGGGCGTGTTCGATGTTCCACTGTTCGATAATGCGCTCGCGCTCCGCGAGCTGCCCGGGTATCCGAAGCGTGAAGTAGACGGTCACGGCGACCGCAATCAAGAGCGTCACGACGAGGAACTTGAACACGTCGTACTCGCGCTCGCTCATGTTGTAGATGTTCTCTATTATCTTGTCCATAATTACCTACCTATACGCCAACGCGAGCATGCAGAGCGCGAGCACGCCGAACGGCGCGAACCCGTCAAAAAATCCTAGTGCAAGCGAAAGCGAAATCATGGTTAGTTTCCTTTTCCGTCTTTAGCGTGTTCCTGCCGAAGTGGGCGTCCTCGACAACGTGCCAGGAGGGAACCCATAATGCCCGGAGAATCGCTCATAAAAAAACCCCGACAACGAGGACGGATGCGTCGTATCGGGGTTGCCGGATGCCCCGGCGTGGCAGGTATCTAAATTACGATGCAGAGCGCGGCTTCTTCGCAACCTTGATGACGATGGCGAGCAACGTCAGCACGACTACGAGTCCAATCATGGCCGGAGCGATGATAGAGGACACCGATTGTGCAATCGAGTTGATACCACTAGCAACCTGGCGAAGCATGCCGTTGATGGTTGCGGTGTCGATGGATGCGCCACCTTCCTGGGCGAACGCGGTGCCGACCGACATGAGTGCCATCAAAATGAGCATAGCCTTGTTTTTGAACAGCTTGAGCATGATATTTACCTCAATGTCTTGTTGATGAAGAGAACGACGGAGCAGGCGGCCACCACCAGGAGAATCGTGCCTCCGAGGTGGGCCCCTGCCGAATATGCGTCCCAAAACATCTTGATTTCAGTCAGCGTACCCATAAGACTACCCCGTCGTTCTGCCGCGTCTGTAGGTGTTAATCACTCTCCCCTTACTTCTTTGCAAGAGGCTTGCATTCAATGGTTCCAAAAATCCCGTGGAGACTCACGCCGCTCGTACGCGTCGTGTTCTTCGTGCCGGGAACGACGGACGTGGTGAACACGCAGTCGTAGACCGTGTTGTCCTGCACCTGGTCGAACTTGATGGGACTATCGTCGGCGATGCTCAAATCGCTGAAACAAGTACCGGAAACGGCGTCGAACCCGGTGATGTACTTTTGGTGGACTTCGGACTGTGCGCCCGTTTTTTCGTTGGTGGTGGTGAAGTTCATCTCGCGGTGGGAGATGATTGCTATCTTGTCATACTGCTGTACGAGCATGGTATCCTGCCTTGTTGTTGTCCTGGGCAGTTTCCCGAATCTCGCGCGGTCTTTGCATAATCCGCATTATCGGCAATGAAGAAACAAAGAAAATACCCCGGCCGCTCTCCATGAGCGCCGGGGCTTCACGCATGCTTATTTCACGAAAATTCCGATGAATTTCGCAGCATCATCGCCTTCGATGAACCGCGGCTCACTCACCGTCTTGTATTCGAATCCTGCAAATTCCAGCACCTGGAGCGCCACGAACTTGCGGTCCTTCGAATAGCACAGGTTTAGCCTCCAGTGTCCGTTTGGAGAAACTAGCGGGCATCCGTTTTGCTTGATCAATGCGTCCAGTTCATTTGGCGCGGCAGAAGCAAGGCGCATGACCTTGTCTCCGTCGGCAAGCAAATAATCCAGGCTGAGCCCAACGACAGGAGAATTCGTCGGGACGTAGGTCACTTTCGTGATGAAGCCGAAAAAAGCTTTTTCGGTCTTGATATAGTCTTTTTGGAAGAGGGCCTTCGCCATCTCCATCTTGGAAATGTTTTCCATAATTTTTTCTCTGTTAAATTGTTTGTTTTTTTTCGCGCACAGGCTGCGCGACCGCCGTTACGAGAAACTGCGGTTAACAGAGAATGCGTTCCAAGGTAAACACGTAATATTCCTTGGGAACGCGGTAAGACAGCGGGGTCGGGAAGCCTAGGCTTTCCGGGCTGAAATTCCGATTGCTGGCAACGGGCCGGAGTCCTGAGTTCTTGAAGACTCCCCCGTCTCGCCCATTGTGCCTGTAAAGAGGCCCGCTGCGTTGCGGTCGCAGCGACAATTGCGTTGATGGCCTGCGGTTCCCCCAGAACGCAGCTTCAGTCGCGCCGGAGAACGAATCTTCCAGGAACACGCTTTCGTTATCGGTCGAAGAGCTGTACCCCTCGCCTACTAGCGCGCTTTGCCAGGAGGAATCGCAATTGCATGCGGATGACTGAGCGTCGAACGACGCCGGCACCACATACAGCGCGAACAGCGTAATTGCCGCCCACGCGAATGCCAGAATGTTCTGTCGATTCAACTTCGTCATCACCCACGAAAAATACAAAAAAAAGACCGCCTTGCGGGCAGTCTTTTTTTACGAGCAGTCCCTACCCTACGATACAAGCATCATGGAGAACACCATGACGAACAGGGCCACGGTCTCCCCCACGCCCAGCACCATCAGGTAGTTCACCAGACCTTTGCCGGTTTCGCCCAAAGCGTTGCAGGCATCCGCAGCGGACTTACCCACGTACCAAGCAGAGGCCATCATGCCGATACCGCCAAAGATACCTACGCCGAGGTAGGCAGCCCAGTTTTCTGGTGTAGCTTCAGCCCGCCCCTTAATAAACATCATCAGCAGCATCCCATAGATAGTCTGCGCAATCGGAGCGCCCACAAAAATGAGCAGCGTAAATAGCGCGTTTTTACCCTTGAGATACGCCTTTTTCCAGGCCCCGATAGCTGCCATGCCGGCAGTCCCGCAGCCCAGCGCAGAACCCACCGCGGCTAGGCCCAAGGCCGCCACCGCGCCAAGTCTGGCAAGCGTTACAAATTGTGTTTGATCCATACGTGTTACCTCGCTGGATTAGAGCACCATCATGGAGAACACGAGCACGAACAAGGCCACAGTTTCCACAATACCGAGCACCATCAGGTAGTTCACCATACCCTTACCAGTTTCAGCAAGAGCATCGCAAGCTACAGCAGCAGATTTGCCCTGGTACCATGCGGAAGCCATCATACCAAGACCGCCAAAGATACCGGCACCCAGGCAACCACCCCAGTTGGTAAAATTCTCAGCCATGGCAGCATCTTTAATGAAATTCATCAACAGCATGCCGTAAATCGTCTGGGAAATCGGAGCACCCACAAACACTAGCAAAGTGAAGAGAGCACTCTTACCCTGAGCATAAGCCTTTTTCCACATGGTGATGGCAGACATACCAGCCGTTCCGCAACCAAGGGCAGAGCCCATAGCCGCTATGCCAAGTGCCGCTGCAGCACCCATTTTTCCGAGCGTTACCATTGTAGTTGGTTCCATTTTTTTTACCTCATTAAGTAGCGGGAATGATCCCTTGGTTTAATTTTTTTGCTTGGCAAAGGGGGTGAAGGCAAATCCGCTCCATTCCTGGCCAAGTCCATTTGAAAATTCAAGTGTGTTAAGACGTACTGCATGCACCGCCACGCCCATGACCGCAAGTGCGATGTTCAGGCCATGCACAAACAGCAGCAGGAACGCAGCCCCGGCAATGCCCACGGCAGAGCCAAACAGCGGCGAAAGCATATCGTTGAAGGCTTCGGCGATAGCCGCACCGGACATGCCCACAGCAAACAGACGGATATAACTGATGACGTCAGTAAAGCTGTTCACCACATCAAGCACAAGCATCGGAATGCTAATAAAGTCCTGCTTGAGACGCTTGGGTGGTACCGTAAAGAGTAACAGCAAAACGACTTCCACAATGAACATCGGCATAAAGAACTTGGGTAATTCGAAACCAAGCACCATATAACATGCCAATAAGAACATTACCCAGCAGCCAATGAGCCAGCCCACCTGAGCCATGAAGGTGGAATCCTTGCGTTTGATACGCACGCAAATGTTCCACACATGGGCAATACTCAAGTGAACCACGGCAATACAGAAGCAGAACAACTGAATGTGCTGCATCTGAGAAGCCTTGGGGGCACTCGGTACAAAGGATTCCGGCAGGAATGTAAGGGACTGTGCGAAAGCCTTGTAGGCCTCGAACTTGGCCAGATCAGCCGGTGCGCTGGTTCGAATCCAGAGCATGGCGTTCTTGAGCGGTTCAGGCAAGAATCCGTAGTTGGTAATGTCAAGATAATACGTCCACCCCGCAAGATCTGGAGAGAGCCCCAGGAAACTTGCGTTGATGACACCCCACACGATGGTGGTAATGCTCATGAGGTAGATAAAATGGAATCCTGCAGGGTTCGCCTTAGGCATCTTTTTGCGAGCAAAAAGCGCAAGACCCAGGAACAACAGGCCATAGGCACTGTCCCCCACGATCATGGCAAAGAAGATGCTAAAGAAGCAAAGGAACACGCTGGACACGTCCACTTCCTTGTACCCCGGCGAAATGCCGATAATGTCGTACAAGAATTGCATGGGCCGCGTGAGCTTGCTGTAACCGAGCAGTGTAGGAATATTGTCGTCGTCAGAAGGATCGTCCACCAACAAGCCCCAGCCGTGTTCACGAGCGGCCTTTTCCAGCTCGCCCACACGGGGTGCCGGGCAGAATCCCTGAACGGCAGCCACGTTCTTGTCGGCCAGCATGGAGGCTTCAGCTTCTACCATGCGGTAGTCGTCCCCCACTTCCAGGAGTTTGTTTTCGATGGAATCACGGACACCGGAAAGTTCGCCCAGGCGCTTTTCCACGCGGGCCAGGGTTTCCTTGGCGCGGGCTTCCATTTCACGGTACTCCGCCAGGGACTTTTGCGGCATGGAAAGTTCGGTAAAGTTACCCTTTACCGCCACGGGGGCTTCTCCCCTACTTACCACGGCCACATACTTACCGTTATCGTCAGATCCAAATTCCTCAACAACGCCCTCGCCGTCCACTTCGAAGGGAATTTTGCCCGGATGAACCAGGTAAAGTTTCACGAAAATACCCTTGGCCTGGAGAGCGACAACAGTGGCCGGGTCCAGGTTCTTGAACATGGAAAGTTTGGAGAGTTCCTCTTCAGCCTGTTCCTTGTCGATTTCCGCCTGCTTGCTTTCAGCAACCAGGTTCTGGATTTCTTCGATAAGGCTCGCTGCAGAGGTCCCTGAGCTTGCCGAAGGGTTCACGGGAGTCACACCCTTCGGGGCTTTTTCGGGCACCACTTCCAAGGCCTTCTGCACGCGGTTCATCTCGCCACGGGCCTTGTTCAGCTTGGCGCCTGCTGCCGCCTGCAAAGGCGTGAGGTGCAAAATTTCAAGCGTACGGAGCGCCTGGAGCGTTTCCTCAACTGCACTTGCAACCGTCAGCACCGTCACTTTCTTCATAGGAGTAATCATGCGGCGGCCTCCTTCGCGAGTGCATCCTGGGCAGCGGTACGAGCGGTAGCCTTACCCTTAGCAAGCTTGCTGCGGGCAACGCCAGACGTCTGCTGATCGCCCAGGAAGATGTTGATAACGCGGATATTTTCCTTCGCTTCGGGAATCTTCACCTTTTCGAACAGGTTCACGCGCTGGCTCGTGGTACGCAGTTCCTTAGAAAGAAGTTCATACTGCTTTTCGAGCACACGGCGTTCCAGACGCAGCGAAATCAGGCCCTGAAGGCTTCTGATACCGTCGTCCAGCCACACGGGCGTAGTGAAGAAATCCGGAATGGCGATATTAAAGTCAACCCCGTCGTATGTCGGAATTTTCACGCCGGCAATGTTACCTTCGCCCTGGCGCACTTCCTTCACCGACAGGTACTTTGACCATTCGATGGGTTCGGCAAACAGCGAAATCCAGGAAGCCATGCTCTTGCGGAGCTTATCCTCCTCTTCTCGCTTAGCCATCACCCTCTCCTGGAGCGTGCGCATTTCCATCTGCAGTTGCTGCTTTTTCAAGAGCAACGTCGGCAGATAGCGCTGGAAGCGCTTCAACGCGTCACGTTCCGCCTTGAGGGCGTTTTTAGTTAACTTGACCTTCGCCATATTACCCCTTCTTGGGCCAATATTCGTTGATCATCTTGGTCGGAATACCCGTTTCTTCGGGTGCGAAACAGTCAGCAAGGATTTCCCAGCCAAGGTCCAAAGCCTTTTCCAGCGGAATGTTGACGGAAAGGTCCATCATTTCGCTTTCGAAACGCTGGCCATACTTCAACAGCTTCTGGTCCCAGTTACTCATGTTGAAGCCCATGGACTGCTTTTCCAAAGTTTCCTTGTAGCTTGCGTACAGCTGGATCATGGTGTTCATGATGGTACGGTGGTCGCTACGGGTCTTGCCGTTCACCTGCTGTTTCAAGCGGCTCAAAGAACCGAA